>JALHPG010000003.1 GCA_022842625.1 Bacteroidia bacterium
TTTAAAAACCCCAATTTAATCATAACATAAATATTAATTATTATACCTACAAAGGCGTAAGCGACAGGCATTTTTATTCAGGTGCAAATTATAACATCGTATCAAATGAAATTAACGAAACAACCACGTTCGATGACCAAGGTAAATCTATAACCACGCCAATAAATATTAATGGCAATTATTTTGCAAACGTATGGTGTGGTGGTGCAACTCCTGTATTTAATCGTTTCTTTAAAATAAATACCAATATGAGCGCCAGCTTTAATAATAATATTTCATTTGTAAATGATCAAAAAAACATAACTCAGGTATTTGATGTTTCGCCCAACTTTGGTATTGAAAAACAAACTGATAATTTTGAAATTTCATTAGTAGCAAATTACAGTTACAATATTCCTAAACAAACCATTGTTAGCGATTTAAAATCATATTACACCTATGGTTTTGATGGGAACATTACCGTTAAGCTTCCAAAAAAATTTAAAATAAACACCACAGGTAACTACGTTAACAATGGCAACAGAGCTGTTGGGTACAATCTTAATTATTTTATTTTAAATGCAGCATTAAGTAAAACATTTTTAAAGAATGAGAATTTAATTGTTTCTGCTGAAGCCAATGACATTTTAAACCAAAATATTAGCAACCGGCGCGAAGTTGTTACCAATAAGATCGTAGATACTAAAACACAAATTATTCGACGTTATTTTTTAGCAAGAGTTATTTTTAAATTTAATAGTGTAAAGAAAAAGGAGGAAGAAGATGACTATTAAAAAATTATTAATGGCTTTTATTTTGGCTGTTTTTTGTATTTCAATAAACGCCCAGATCACCTCGGCAAAAATAACGTTTGAGCGCAAAACCAATCTTTACAAAAAGCTTAAAGGCAATGTAGAAAATTGGCTAAAAGAGGAAGACAAAATTAAGATAGATTATTTTGAATTGTATATTAATGATACTTGCTCATTATTTAAACCGCAAGAAAGTGATCTTAAAGAAAACATGAGTTGGGCAACTTCTAAAAATACTGTACTACAAAACTTTAAATTAAACACCCGTTATGTAATTAAACCTATGTGGGGCGAAGAATTGCATTTAACCGACAGTATGTTTAAACGTAAATGGCAAATTACCGAGAGTAGTCGTAAAATTGCCGGCTACGCTTGCCGTAAAGCGGTTTGGCAGGCAAACGACAGCACGCGCATTTACGCTTGGTTTAGTTATGATATCGTTCCATCAACTGGCCCCGAAAGCTTTAATGGTCTGCCAGGCACAATATTAGGACTAGCAACAGAAGATGGTGGTGTTGTTTATTTTGCCAAAAAAGTAGAGGTTTTAACACCCACTCCGGCAACATTTATTTTGCCAAAAAAGAAAAAAATCTATACCATTCCTGAACTAAAAGCCCAAATGGAAAAACAATACGGTAAAGAAAAGTGGTTTAAAGGGATGATCAATGAGCAGTTTGGAATATGGTAACATCTACTGTTTATGCTTAAGCCCGGGCCAAATGCGGCTCCTTGAATTTGATCTTATCCCCTCTAAACAAGAATGCTAAACCCGGCAAAATATTTTGCCCTAATAATTGTGCTAAACTCCCCACTTTATTTATCTTTACTCAATTAGAGGTTTAAACATCTAATTCCCATCTATTTTAATAGGATGGAATAAACAAAAAACTAATAAAATGAGTCAAGAAATAAGAAACCTGGAACCAAAACAATTGTGGAATAAATTTGCCGATTTAAACGCTGTGCCCCGCCCTTCTAAAAAAGAAGAACGTGTGATAGAGTTTATGGTAAATTTTGGAAAAAGTTTAGGTTTAGAAACGTTTATTGATGATATCCAAAATGTGATCATCCGAAAACCTGCAACGGCAGGAATGGAAAACAGAAAAACCATTGTATTGCAATCGCACTTGGATATGGTTCACCAAAAAAACTCCACCACCGTTTTTGATTTTGATAAACAAGGTATTGACATGTATGTTGATGGCGATTGGGTGCGTGCTAATGGCACAACCCTTGGTGCAGATAACGGCCTTGGTGTTGCTACCATTATGGCCATTTTAGAAAGTAAAGATATTGCGCATCCTGCAATTGACGCTTTATTTACAATTGATGAGGAAACGGGAATGACGGGCGCTTTAGGATTAAAAGGCGGAATACTGAAAGGCGACATTCTTTTAAATTTAGATACAGAAGAAGATACAGAAATTGCCATTGGTTGTGCCGGCGGTGTTGATGTTACTGCAACAAGAAAATATGATCTGGTTGCCACCCCAAATAATGTTATTGCCTACTCTATAATCGTAAAAGGCTTAAATGGCGGTCATTCGGGAATGGACATCCACAAAGGCTTAGGCAACGCTAATAAAATAATGAACCGTTTACTTTATAACGGTTTCGAGGATTTTACATTACAGGTTGCTGAAATAAACGGCGGAAGTTTGCGTAACGCTATACCACGCGAGAGCAGTGCAAAAATTGTTGTTGCAGAAAAATCTAACGATGCCTTCACAAAAGCGTTTAATGCGTTAAGCGCTGATATAAAAACAGAATTTAAAACAACAGAACCAAATTTAATAATTGAACTTACAAAAACAGAAGTGCCCGCTAAAGTAATGAAAGGTGAAACGCAAAAAAACATTATTAAAGCAATATACGCCGCTCAAAATGGTGTTTACCGAATGAGTGCCACTATGAAAGATCTTGTTGAAACTTCGAATAATATCGCACGTGTTTTAATTAAAGACGGAGAAATATTAATTGCTTGTTTAACACGTTCATCGGTTGAAACTTCAAAATTTGATCTTGCCAATGCATTACGTTCTACTTTTGAATTAGCCGGCTGCGAAGTAACCTTTAAAGGTTCATACCCGGGCTGGACACCCAATGTGGCCTCTCCTATTTTAGATGTTTTGGTAAATGTTTACCAAAAACAACATAATGGCGAAAAACCAAGTGTAGTTGCTTGCCACGCAGGTTTAGAATGCGGTATCTTAGGAACCAATTACCCAAAAATGGATATGGTTTCTTTTGGACCAACCATCAAAGGCGCGCACTCACCCGATGAAAGAGCAAGTATTTCTTCAGTGCAAAAATACTGGAACTACGTTTTAGAAATTTTAGTGAATATTCCGGTTAGGGGATAAGATTTTTCAATGCTATAAATAAAACCCTCGAAAGCTATTGCTAACGAGGGTTTATTATTTCAAAACTATTTTCACTTAGAGATGATAATTTAATGAAATCATTCCCTAATCAATTTAAAATTACTGGAACCAGATTTTGTTTTAACCGAAATAAAATAAAGACCAGGATCAAACTGTAATAGATCTAAAGTCATATTATAACTATTTGCATTCTTTTGCGAATAAATTATTTTCCCTGTTACGCCAATTACAATAATATCTTCAATAATATCACTTGAAGAAATATTAAAAATACCACTAGTTGGGTTTGGATAAACAGAAATATTATTTTGATTTTCCTGATAATCCTTAACACTAAGACAATTCCCAACCGACACTGTAATTACCGAAACCACTGATGCGCATCCGGTTAAATTTTTTCCCAAAACTGTATAAGATGAAGTTACCGTAGGGTTAACAACAATACTTGCAGAATTTGCTCCATTACTCCAAGTATATGAATTTGCTCCACTAACACTTAAAGTAGTTGATTGACCACTGCATATCACACTAGAGGATGAAGCAGTTGTTAAGGTAGGTGTAGTACCCGAACTAACAGTAACATAAATTGCAGAGCTATCTTTTTGATTGCAAGAAGATGGGTTATAAACAACTAATGAAATTGTGTATGTACCTGCTAAACTATATGTAACTGATGGGTTCGCAACAATAGAACTGGTAGTATTGTTTCCCAAATACCACAAATAAGTACTACCAGCACTAACGTTTGTAAGATTAACAGTAAAAGGTAAACATCCACTAGTTGCACTTGCACCAATATTTGATGAAACAATATTTGGCTGCATATCTATTTTAAAAATGCCATTATTACAATTAAATGATTGATTAGGGTTTCCAATAATGTTTGGCCACGCACCTGGCGTCACAGGAAAATCATCATAACCTCCACAACCCGCACAAACTGATTGGTAGTATTTACCATTCTTATCAATTCTGGAGGTACCTCCATCAACATGCTCTTCGCTAAGGTTGCCTCCAAAATAAGAACCGTAAATTAAAGAAGTTGCATTTGCACTCAAACTCATTAAATAAAAATCATTTCCATCAGTGGAAGATTGAGTTGCCGATTGAAGAGGCATTCCTGACATTGCAGAATAAGGTGGTACTATTGACCCACCCCAGCCGGATAAATAAATACTACCACACTTATCAACCGAAAATGCCGATGGTGAAATATCTACACTGGAAGTACTGCTTCCTATTACAATAGATAAATTTAAACTTGATAAATTTGAATTGAAACGGCTTACAAATTGATGAGTGCCGGGATTTGAGTATCCTGCTCCAATAACAGGCATATTGCCTAAAGACTGTCCATAAACATAAATATTACCAGTAGCATCATTCTGAATAAAATAACATTGATCGTAATTAGAAGTGCCAATAAGTGTAGATTCCAAAAGCGTTCCGCTAAGCGTATTTATATGAGAAATAAATCCATCTGTTTTTCCACCATTATAAATTGTGTTATAAGCACCAGGGGTTGTAGGAAAATTAGAACTACAGGTTCCTCCTGTAATATGAACATTTTGATTTTCTACAATTAAAGCATTTCCACATTCGTTTGATGATCCGCCTAAGTAAGTAGAATATAAAAGTTGGGTTAGCGAAGAATTGAATTTGGCAACAACGGCGTCTTGCTTACCACCCAAACTATTATCCAATGCATTAGCTGTAGTTGGAAAATTCGAGGAACGTGTACTACTGGCAATATAAATATTATCTAGTGCATCAATTTGTATCTCCCCGCGATACTGATCTCCGTAATTAAATTGTAATGAATCCGGTAAATATTCAAAAACAGTCTGGTTAGGCGGTGGGAGTGGATTCAAACCATTTACATGGTTTACCCCATCATTCATACTTCCTCCTAAAAAGGTTGAGCCAATTAATGTTGTGCCGGTTGAATTAAATTTACCAACGTAAATGTCTGTTCCGTTGCTGAAGGTAGTTCCATTATACACAAAACTTAATAATGCACCTCCGTTAAAACTGTTATCATAGGCACCTATTGTTATAGGGAAATTTGATGAACCTGTTGCCCCCAAAAAACACAGATTATTGCTATGATCTACAATAAGACTTGTAACTATTTCAGCATCCGAACCGCCAATATAAGTAGCAAACAATAATGCAGTGCCGGTAGAATTGTATTTAGTAATGACAATATCTGTTAAGCCAACTGCGGGAGGACCGTTAAACGTATTAGAGTATGCACCTATCGTTGCGGGATAACCTATATCAAACGCCGTACCGCCGGAATAAAAATTCCCATCAGGATCCCATGTTGCGCACATTCCAAAATTATCGGCTGTGCTGCCGCTTTGAGCCGCAAATATAAGAACAGGGTCAATTATTAATTCGTGACTTTTATCGTAACCATAAGGAAAATTAAACGATACGATATTATTCTTTAATTCATAATAACAAATAATCTCTTGTTTTCTGCCGTTTATAAATTGGTATGCATATGGTTTTTGCTCTACAATCTCGCTTAAGGTCGTATTATACACTAAATTCCCCTCTGACAGATGCAGATCCGTTACACCTTCATATTTTAGTTTAATTGAATGCGCAACACTATTTGGTTTTACATAAAAATTATATTTAACTTTTCCCTTCTCAGTTAACACCTCATAATCAATTCCATCATAAATATTTTTATAAACTAGCTTTTGGTAGTTAGCTACATTGCTTTTCCATTTTGCTTTATCATTTCCTAAGAAGAAATTTTCATAATCGCTACCTATCCCTGATTTATCTATAGCATTAATAACATTGCAATTTTCAAAATGAATTTTAAACGCATGGCCTTTTATTTGCTTATCACTTGAGATAGTTTTAGTTAAACCTGCATGGTGAAAACTTCTGTATTTTACCTTGTCATAAAAATTAAAGGTCAAACAGTTACTTTCTAAAAACAAAGCACCGCCATCCAATTGTGCTTTAAATAAAATGTTATCTGACCACTGCCCTATATTCTCAGTAAAACGTAATGAAGGATCGACGTGTGATATAATTTCTTTTTGTGAATAAGAAAGGTATCCGTAAAATATTGCGATAAGAATTAAAATTTTTTTCATTTAAAATATATATCCAATAAAGATAAAACAAATTAATTATTAAAAAATTAATAAACTCAAATGAAACACTAATTCTAAGATTGAACTAAACTCAATGTCAATTCAAAAAAAACAATTTATAAAAACGCCTCCTCGCTTCTCTCATTTTTTCTATACCCCAGTATGTTTTCTTGATGATGGTTGTGACTAAGTTTGTATAAGATAACTAAAAAAACCTTAAACCCGGCTCATAAAACCAAATTTGCATTTCACAAAGCCAAAAACGTATCCGGCAAATTCATTTTGGTGTTTCACAAAAAAACATTAAATTTATTTTTAAAACAAAAAACATGATCAATTCTACTTATTCAATAGCACTTAAGAAGGTAATTGCCTTAGTAACACTATGTTTATTCTTTAGTTATAATCAACTCTCAGCTCAAGGGAACACCTTAAGTTTTGATGGTGTAAATGACAAAGTAGATATTAGTAACAGCCCCTCTTTAAATTTTGCAATTACCAATAAATTTAGCATTGAAACTTGGTTTAAAACTACCGCAACCGGTTATAGAATACTTGTATCTAATAGAATTGATGTTTCTCCTTACACCGGTTATGAATTTATGGTAAGCAGTGGTGCGCTTGACTTTTCGATCATCAGCACAAATCTTTCTAATAGCATGAAAGTTGTAACTGTGAATAACACCTTTAATGATGGAAATTGGCATCATGCAGCTGCAATTTATAGAGGCATTCCAAATGGTAATAATGTAGATATCTTTGTTGATGGCATATTACAAGCAAAAACAATCCCTGCAAATACCTTATCAGGTATAATTACCAATACTAACCTAGTTACAATTGGAGCAAGACAATTAGTTTCGGCCTACAACTTTAACGGTACTATTGATGAAGTGAGGATCTGGAACAAAGAATTATGCGCATCAGAAATTGTAGCCAAAAAAAATTGTCAGTTAATTGGCAATGAGTATGGTTTAGTTGCCTATTATAACTTTAACCAGGGTATCGCTGCGGCAAACAATGCAACAGTTACTAATTTAACAGATCTAACAACATCAAACAATACGGGCACCTTAACTGGCTTTGCATTAAACGGAGCAACATCAAACTGGATAGCATCAACAGCCTCGGTAACAGGAAATTGTGCGGCATTTGGCCCTTTAGCAGTTAGCGGAAATACAACAATTTGTATTGGATCAACATCTTCTACAACATTAACTGCGAGTGGAGCTAATTCATATACATGGAGTACAAGCGCGAATACAGCTAGCATATCTGTATCACCAACGGTAAACACAACTTATTCTGTTGTTGCCATAGACAATAATACCTGTACTACCTCACAAACAATTAGTGTTTCGGTAAATCAATTACCTAATGTTTCAGCAACTACAAATTCAAGTTTAATTTGTAGTGGGCAATCTTCAACCTTAACCGCCAATGGTGCCACAACCTATACCTGGAGCACTAACTCAAATGCAACAAGTGTAGTAATTAGCCCAACAGTTACTTCTACTTATACCATAAGCGGAACTAGTGCTGCCGGTTGCTCTAACTCATTTACAATTACACAATCAGTAAGCCCATGTACGAATATTAATAATTCTTCACTATCAAATGATAAAATTAATGTCTCCGTTTTCCCTAATCCAAACAAGGGTGAATTTAAAATTCAGACAGAAATAGAAATTATTAATGGAGAAATAATTATTGTAAACGCTATTGGACAGAAAGTATTCGAGCAAAAAATAGTGCAAGGAACTAATGAAATAAAAACAGCAGGACTTCCTTCCGGCTTATATTCTTTTGTTTTATTAAATAACAACCAACTTATTTCTAAAGGCAAATTATCAATCGAATAAAGTATTAAAAATACTACCTCGACTCTACTCCTTTAATAAAATCGCTTATTAAATAAGCAATTAATTTTCCGGTTTTGTTATCGGCTTTAATGTGTGAGAGCACGGGCGCGCCTTCTGCAATGTGCAAATAAGCAGCATCTAAATTTTTGGCGCAATTAAAAACATATTGTCTTGCCTGCACAGGTGATATACCGGAACTTGTTTTAGCGCTGGTTGGAACATTGGTAATAGCATCAAGATCTAACTCTACACCGCACACATGGTCTTTTACAAAACCTATGCACTGGTTTAATGCTTTTGTAAAATCCATTTCTTCGCGCACAAAAACAGATTCGTAGGTATTAAAAAATAATTGCGATGGGTTATTTTTAAACTGATCTAAAGCTATTTTACTGTTGTATTGTTCGTGCATGGCAACAACAGCATACTTATCTAGAAAACCATTTTTAAAGGCGTAACTAAAACCATTACCACTATGCCTTCCTTCTAACTGACGGAAATCTAAATGCGGGTCGCAATTAATAACATTAATTTTTTTGTTTAATGCGTGAAAGGTGCCGCTAATGTTTCCGTAAGAATTATTATGTCCGCCACCAATAACAATGGGTATTTTTTTTAGTTCAACTATAAATTTAATTACCTCTGTAACACGCTCATCAATTATAGCAACCAACGAACGCAAATGAACAATATCGTTACGGTCTTTAATATCATAGTTGGCAGCCTTCTCCATTAAGTCATCTACAAACACTTCACCCAATACAAAAACATCATTTGCATTTAAAAAATGATTGCTTTGCTGAATTAAAAAACTTTCTAAGGCAGGTTTAAAAGCGGTGTTTGCTCCTGCCCTGCCATAATTTGCTCGCACGCCAATATCTTCGGGTATACCAACAATTACAAATTTAGCATGACTAGCTTCAAGCTCTTCTTTCCAATTGTGTTTTGCGGCTTCAACAACTTCGCCAACTTTTAATTCGCCGGTACGTTTACGCGTTAATTTCGAAACGTGATCTTTAGTATAAACTTTTACAATTTCCATTTGTAGATGAAAATTAATAAAAATAAAAATGCCTTGTAAATTCAACAAGGCATTTTTAAACACAAGTAGTTGTTGAAAGGTGCGTTGGGAGTAAATGTCACCCTGAGCGCGGTCATAGAATGTATCCAAATTTTTATTCCTTATCCCCATTAAAAAGGCTTCGACTCCGCTCAGCCTGACGGTAAACAAAAAAACTGTCACCCTGTCCCGATAATTATCGGGATATCGAAGGGCATTCAAACATGGTTCGACAGGCTCACCATGACAGATCCTAGTCACCCTGAGCGGAGTCGAAGGGCATTTCTCGAATAATTTTAGCCTTGAAAATAAATTATTTTTAAAACTCCCTCTACCTCCCTTTTACAAAAAGAAGATTGAATTGTTTTATTTTCAAGAACACATTTACTTTACAACTACTTTTATATTTGCAAAATCTCTGCGTCCATCGGGAGCATCGACTTTAATATCTTCAAAATAAACTTTACTACCCGGTTTTAATTTTTTCAAGGCTTCCTTAGCCTCTAGCGATAATTGGTTACCTGTGCATTGTATTGGCGCTCCGGCCGTTCCTCCAATAACCGTTGAAACTGTAAATTTCTCCATTTTAAATTGTGCTACAAAATCAAAACCAGCATTATCTACACCCAAAACATTAATGTTTTTGGCATCTGCTAATTTCATTTCTAAATTGCCATAAGTGCTTTTTCCCGAAACTTTTAAAGGCGGATTAGGAAAACGTTTAACTCTAAAGTATTGCGGAGAACCTTGTTGCTTATTGCCATTAGCCGTTTTTTGCATAACGGTTACCACACAAGTTCCGGTTTCACTAACGGTTGCATTGTATTTTCCGTTACCTGCACTTGATAGCTTTGCATTACACCCATTTGCATTAACAACAAGTTCGGTTGGCGCAACGCCCGCAGCAGAAACCGTTAAAGGGTTATCAACTCCAATGTACAATACATTCATTTTATCCGGACTAACAGCAACTGCTGCATTTGCAACCACATACTCATTCTCATATTTAAAATAACTATATAAACCATCCGGCTTACGTAATTTTATCCAGCCTTTAATATCTCTGCGTCCTGCGGCACTCGAAGGTAAATTTATTTTCCCTGTACCTTTTTCAAATGGCAAAACAACGGCACCATCTGCTAATTTACCCGTGGCTGTATCCATATCACCTAAAATAAATTGCATATTATCATCCTTAAAATCGCTTGAAGATGCTGTTAAAAAAACATCTGCTGTAAAAGGTGAACCCGCCTGAACATAATTACTCACCGGCACAATACGCGCTTGTAACACATCAAATTTAAGATTTAGTTTTCCGGCAGCAGCAGCAAAGGTAGTTACCATTTCAGATTCAATATTCTTAACATCACTTTGCATTTTCGACAAATTTGCAATTACACCCGCAAGCGGCATGTTATAAAAATTCTTTACTTCCCACGAAATAGCTTTTCCCTCTTTATCGTTGTAATTATCATGAGGAGTAAATAATTTTATTTTATCCTTTAAAACTAAATAATCTTCCTTTGGTAACATGACACCCTTTGTATCTTTCATCTCATCTATCATTTTATTTAATGAAACTGTAAGCCCTTCAATATTGTGGCGTAACTCTCTGGCCGAATATTTTGTTTCCGCGGGTTTAGTTTCATCATCGCCAATTAATAAGTAAGTTGGTTTATCATAATCATCCAGTTTTTCTATGCGCGAAAGTTTCATGGTATCAGAACCTTTTTCGTCCTCTGTATATTGTTGTACCTGTTGTTTTAATGTAGTTATATAATCAAATGTTTTTTGAGATAATTGTGTAACTTCTTTTGCTTTTAAATAATAAGGCTTTGCTTCATTCTTTCCTTTATCAATAGCATCCTGCATAGCAAGCATCATTTTGTTTGTGTTAGCTGTAAAATTAGAATTGGTTGCTTCTATACTCTCGTTAATGGTAACAAAGCCTTGCAATACTTCTTTTGTTACATTTAATGCAAGCAGACAGGTAAGAACAAGGTACATCATACCTATCATTTTTTGACGAGGGGTTTCTTTGGAATGACTCATAGCTTATAGTTTAGTTGGTTATAAAACTATAAAGCCAAAAAAACATAAATGATACAAACTATATTTTTATAAACATACTGTAACTTTTTTTTGAAATGAAGTTATTGAAAATTGGATTTAAGGATTAGAAACATGGTTCGACTGTGTCACTTCGAGCACGACAAAAGTCTGGTTAGGCTTTTGGGCGAGATTGTGTGAAAGGTTTGAAGAAGTCGAGAAGAATATTGCAGTCGGTACTAGATAAAAATTATTGTAAAAAAATCAATCGAACTGAAAGTAAAAATTTATTTAGAATCGAGAATGTTCATCTTGGAAAAATAATTCCAAACGGGATCGCTGGTAACAGGAAATGCCTTTATATCCAACGGCTCATCTTTTATGGGATGAGTAAAGCAAATTTGATAACTGTGCAAATGAATAAAACCACCTTCGTTACTGCGGGCAAAACCATATTTAAGATCTCCTTTTATTGGACATCCAATAGCCGACAGCTGACAACGGATCTGATGATGACGGCCTGTATGCAAATTAATTTTTAATAAATGATAATTATCCGAAGAGGCAATTAATTCGTAATCTAACTCTGCTCTAAGAGCATTAGCAACCGGCTTAACATGTGCTTTAGACATGTTTGTTTTTTCGTTCTTTAAAACATAATGAACTAAATTATCGGAAATTTTTGGTGGTTTGTTTTTAACTACAGCCAAATAGGTTTTCTTAATTGTCTTCTCTCTGAACAATTCGTTAAAACGCGATAACGCTTTGCTTGTTTTAGCAAAAATAATTAAACCGCTCACCGGTCTGTCTAATCGATGAATAACGCCACAAAAAACATTTCCGGGTTTGTTATCACGTATTTTTATAAAGTGTTTTATTTTTTCGCTTAAAGGAAGATCGCCGGTTTTATCTCCCTGCACGATCTCTGATGGCAATTTATTTATAACCATAATGTGGTTATCTTCATAAACGATCTGTTCGGGCCAAATGGAAGTGCTATTTATTTTTGTATTCACAAATTATCTTATTCCTGTTTTTGTATTTCGTTTGGTGGGTTTAAAGATAGAGTTTAATTTATACTCTATGCCTTTTGATGGAGCTAATGCAGGAGATTGAGCCAAATACCCAAAATTATTAATTAAGAAATAAGCTTCGGTGCCGGTAACAAAATAATTATCTTTTGCCGTTTTAGTAAATGCTTTATCGTAATTGTACCAAATGGTCCAGTTATGTTTTGGATTTAATTTTAAATAATTGTTATAGCTTTTTAAACTATCATCCAAACAAATGCTCACAAACACCACCTTATCGCCAAACTTTTTCTTAAGCGCTTCTATCTTTGGCATCTCGCGTAAACTCTCGGTGTTTTGGGTAGAGAAAAAATTTAAATATACCCACCGTCCTTTAAAGGAATTTAAAGAGCCCACTGTACCATCCTTAGCTCTTGCAGAAAAATTAGGCGCAATAGATCCTGCCTGCATTTTATTAAAATACGTCAACATTGAATTGGCAATTTTTTTATGAGGCTTTATTTTTGTTTTTTGCTGAAACTGAGAAACCATACTTTCAACGGCTTCAGGGGCAAAATCGGCGCTAAAATAAAAGTCCCAAAGATTTTTAAGGATCACTAATTCGCGTAATGAATCGGACTTTAGAAATTTATCGTTCTTTAAAAAATCTGACAGCAAGGTATAATCAGCTTTTACATTAATGATGTTGTAAAGTGTTTGTCCTTTTTGCATAGAAGCATAGGTATTTAAATACCCTTTAAAACAGGCATTAAAAAACTGCATATACTCGTAATGATTATATTGAATGGGCTTATTGGCAATGTAACCGTTAATTAAATAATTTTCGCCACGAGATACACTTGCGTTAATGGAAGCAATAGAATACTCTACATAATTTAAAAAATATGGATTCTTGATAGTTTGATAACGCTTATCGCAGATCTTTTTTAGCGTATCGGCACGCTTAAACATCATTGGGCGAGAAAGAAATTTACCATCCTTAACATCAAACAAATTATTAAATTGTTTTTGATAATCGAAGGTGAGAATATTTAATTCTGTGGTATCTGTTCCTATTAATCCAATATTTACAGGTAATTCAGCATCGTTATTATAATCATAGCCTTTTTCTAATTCGGGAACAGTAACGCCATAAACAAAATCGGGTTGAACATAGAGTGTTGCTATTACATTATCGATCTTTAAAAAAACAGGTTGTGTATATTCTGATTGAAAATGCAATTCAAAATAACCATCGCTTTGAATGGTATCCTGATCTTCTTTTTGTTTTATATTGGTAATATAATCCGCTAGGATATTTAATTGAATTACCTTGCCGGCATACATTTTATGAGCCTTTCCCTTTATAACAACATTTTGAGAATACCCCTTTGTATAGAGTAATAGAAAGGCTAAATATTTAAAAATGGTTTTGATTTGGATATAAGGGAATAAAAAAGAAAAAGTTACAGATTAATTTTCGATGCGATCGATCACAAACATGTCCTTATAATTATCGGCCATTTCCTGTGCTTTTCTGCCGCCACCAACAACGTTATAAGTATTAAAATCTATCACCAAAGGATTTGCAAATATTTCGTTAATGCTTACATTATAAAAAACTTTAGAGGACTTATTTTTTGAAGCTATAATAGGGTTAGTTAAATTAAAAGTACATTTCCTTAAAAAATTTTCTTCTCCCGAAAAACCGCCAATATGCATCGAATAAGTATCACCATTTGGAGTAGTTGTGTTCTTATAATTACCTTCTAATTTAAAAAAGATATAGCCGGTACTCCAATCCCAAAACATTAAACTATCCGGCGAAAGATCGCCTGTTTGCGAGCCGCTAACATTTTTTAAACTATCTACCCCAATTAAAAATTCGATACTATTATAATTACCCTCGGGCAAATTTTGAACCGTAAAAGATGTCACGCCTTCAACATGCTTAATAACATGGTAACTATAATCTTCTGCGAACAAAGAACCATCTTCGCGCTTAAACTTAATGTTAGAAATGTAATAATTAAATTTTGAAACCGTAAAACTGTCACCATTAGCATTTGCATACCACTTGGTATTTTTAATAAATGGTAAATTATTTACTTTAGCCGTAAAATTAAATACAGCGCTAGCTTGTATATCTTTTGAAGGTATTACTACTTCAATTTTTTCATCCTTTTTACAAGAAAAAATAAAAATTGTAAGCATCCCAAAAATTACCAATTGTTTAATTTTACTCATAGATCAAATTTACAAAAAATAAATGTCTTATGGAACCGGATCGTAACCATGCCCGCCCCAAGGATGACAACGTAAAATGCGTTTTAATCCCAACCAACTACCCTTTAAAGCCCCGTATTTGTTAATAGCCTCAACAGAATATTGACTGCAAGATGGTGTATATCGGCATGAATTAGGCAATAGCGGCCTAATACAATATTGATAAAATTTAACAAATGCTATGGCTATGGCTTTAAACACCTAAGTTATTTTATAGTTAATTTTAATAAAGAAGCGTTATTCAAAAAGCCTTCTAATGTATCGCCTATCTTAACACCAGCAACACCTTCAGGAGTGCCGGTATAAATTAGATCTCCCACTTTTAAACTAACAAATTGCGAAACGTAAGCAATAACTTTATCAAACGAAAAAATAAGATCTTTTGAGTTTCCAATTTGTCGCGACTGACCATTTACTTTTAATTCGAAATTAATGTTGCCAATATCAAGGGTTTCTTTTTTAACAAAAGAGCCAATTGGCGCACTGTTGTCAAAGGCTTTAGCTTTTTCCCATGGCAGGCCTTTTTCCTTACATTTTGCCTGAATATCACGTGCCGTAAAGTCAATCCCCAAACCTATTTCATCATAATATTTGTGAGCGAATTGTTCTTCAATATGTTTGCCGGCTTTACAAACTTTTAAAACCAGTTCAATTTCGTGATGCAGATCTTTGGTAAAATCAGGCATGTAAAAATCTTCTTCCTTTAACAAGGCTGTATCCGGCTTCATAAAAAAAACCGGTTCTGTAGGCAGATCAGCCTTCATTTCTTTTGCGTGCTCGGCATAATTGCGCCCAATACAAATTATTTTCATAGGTAGATATTTATTTTTTTTATTGTCATATGGTATATGCCATGTATCTTCATCTGTGTTTGTGCGGTTCGGCACATGGCTAATTCATATATAGATTTTTAAAGCTAAAAAACAAAGATAAAGCAAATTTTTCATCTTTATTTGGTACATTTATACTCTAAATTTATGGAACAAAAATTCGATATTATAATTGTTGGCGGAGGCATAGTTGGTCTGGCTACTGCTTATAAACTTTGCACCTATCATACAAATAAAACTATTTTAGTTTTAGAGAAAGAAAAAGAAGTTGCGCAACATCAAACCTCGCATAATAGCGGCGTGATCCATAGCGGTATTTATTACAAGCCGGGATCCTATAAAGCTAAAAACTGTGTAGACGGCAGAAGAGAATTAGTGCAATTTGCAAAGGACTATAAAATAGCACACGACATTTGCGGAAAATTAATTGTTGCTACCGAAGAAAGTGAATTGGCACACATGAACAAAGTGTTTCAAAACGGTATTGCTAATGGCGTTGAGGATATGGAAATCATTGACCCAAAACGTATTAAGGAAATTGAACCCTTTTGCGAAGGTATTGCAGGGATTCGTGTTGGTTGCACAGGTATTATTGATTACGATCAGGTAGCAAAAAAATACAAAGAGCTGGTTAATGCAAAAAACAATGGCAGTAAAGTGCTAACCTCGCAGGAAGTTGTAGACTTTGAAAGGGGCCAAGACAGTACCACCGTAATAACAAAAACCGATAAATTTGTTGGTAAATACATTATCACCACTTCGGGGTTACAAGCCGATAGAATGGCAAAAAAAGAAGGTCAGAAAAGTGATGCCGCTATCATTGGTTTTAGAGGAGATTACTATGATCTAACTGAAAAAGGCTTACATAAAGTAAAAAATTTAATTTACCCTGTACCAAACCCTAAATTCCCTTTCTTAGGCGTGCACTACACACGAATGATACACGGAGGAACAGAATGCGGACCAAATGCGGTGTTTGTATTTGATCGCGAGGGTTACAGCAAAACAGCATTTAACTTTAAAGATACCATTGATGCTTTTGGTTTTAAAGGTACCTGGAAATTTTTTGGTAAACACTGGCGCTTTGGTTTAGATGAATACCGTGGTGCTTTTAGCAAAACATATTTCTTAAACAGATTGCGAAAATTAATCCCAACTTTAGAGATGGATGATATTATTCCAGCACGATGTGGAATTAGAGCGATGGCTTTAGGGCCTGAAGGAGAAATGTTAGACGATTTTAAAATTGAAAAACATGGTAATGCCATGCATGTGATAAATAGTCCAAGCCCTGCTGCAACAGCAAGTTTAGCCTACGGTAACGAAATTGCTTTAATGGCAACAGAATATTTTAATTTGAAATAATAATTTATGAGAAATAATAATTTAAAAGGTACTGGCGTTGCAATTGTTACTCCTTTTACTAAAAAAGGAAATGTTGATACAGAAGCTTTAACTAAAATTGTAAAACATTTACATAATGGTAAGGTTGAATACATTGTTGTTTTAGGCACTACCGGCGAAACTGCTACGCTTAGCAAAGAAGAAAAACAATTGGTGATTAACACCGTTATTAAAGCAAACGCAAAAAAATTACCATTAGTAATTGGTATTGGAGGAAACAATACTGCCGATGTAATAGAAACAATAAAGAACACCGATCTTAAACCTTTTGAAGCGATCTTATCGGTTGCCCCATATTACAATAAGCCAAATCAAGAAGGTTATTACCAACACTATAAAGCAGTAGCTCAATCAACAAAAAAAGATATTATTTTATATAACGTTCCGGGGCGTACCGGAAGTAATGTTACCTGGGAAACTCAGGTAAGAATTGCGAAAGATTTTAAAAATATTGTTGCTACAAAAGAAGCTAGTGGAAGCATTGAGCAAATAATGAAGATCATTAAAAATAAACCGAAAGATTTTTTAGTAATTAGTGGTGATGATAATTTAACGCTTCCTGTAATTGCTGCCGGTGGTGTTGGTGTTATTTCGGTTGTAGCAAATGCCTTCCCTAAAGAATACAGCGACATGGTTAGACTGTGTTTGAAACACAAATTTGATGATGCTCAAAAATTACATTATGGTTTATTAGATATTACCGATCAATTGTTTGCAGACGGTAATCCGGGTGGCGTAAAATATGCTCTTAGCCTATTAAAAAAATGCGATCCCTATTTACGTTTACCATTATGTGAACCAAATGATAAAGTAAAACAAACCTTAGCACAACTTATAAAAAATCACTAATGAGTAAGGTAAAGATATTAGATACCCTTCAAATAGATCAGAAATTAAGTCGTTTGGCTTATGAGGTTTATGAGAACAATTTTTCTGAAAAAGAATTGCTAATCGTTGGCATTGATGGGAATGGCTACAAAGTAGCTAATCATCTATGCGAAAAATTAAAAAAAATATCTCCATTAAAAATTACCTTAGGTAAAATTAAACTCAATAAAGATAAGCCCTGGGAAGGCGAACCCTTAACCGATTTTGATGAAAAAGCATTTGTGAACAAAACTATTATTTTAGTTGATGATGTTTTAAATAGCGGTAAAACATTAATGTATGCCGTAAAATTATTTTTAGATAAGCCGGTTAAAAAAATTAATACAGTAATATTAGTAGACAGAAGCCATACCCGTTTTCCGGTAAAAGCAGATTTTGTTGGACTTAGATTAAGCACAACACTGCAAGAACATATTGAAGCAGATTTTTCAAAAAAAGGCAAAGAAACCGTTTATTTAGTTTAAGTAATTGACAGATCCATCAAAAATATCACATCAAAAACAAATTCAGGATCTAAAACTGAATGCATTACTTGAGGTAACAAAAGCGATCAATAATAATTTTTCTACAGGACAATTACTCGATCTCTATCAGGAAATTTTAGAAAATCGTTTAGGGGTAGGAAAATTAGTGCTATTTAGTTTTGAAACCGAATGGAAATGTTTACTAAAGTATGGTATTAACAAGGAGCTAGGCGCAATTCAATTTGAAGAAGAACTGCTTTCTATAAGCGAAATTGAAACAATAAACTATAATAAGGGCGAATTAAGTAAACAATTTGAAATTGTAATTCCTGTTTTTCATAAGAAAACACCTTTAGCTTATGTGTTATTAAGTGATGTGAATGAAGAAAAACTTGAATTAAGCGCAGCGATAAAACATTTACCTTTTGTTCAAACGCTTACCAATATTATTGTTGTAGCCATTGAAAACAAAAAATTATTTAAAGAGAACATTCAAAAAGCACAAATAAATAAAGAATTAGAGTTGGCAAAAAGTATGCAGCAAATGCTTTTTCCAAAAGACCTGCCAAACTCTGATGGATTATTGGTTGCAGCAAAATATTTACCGCATCAACAAGTTGGCGGCGATTATTATGATTTTATAAAATTAAATAATCACGAATTTGTTTTTTGCGTTGCTGATGTTAGTGGTAAAGGTGTAGCCGCTGCTTTATTAATGAGCAATATACAAGCCACCTTACAAAGCTTAATTACTTTTACCCACAATCTAAAAGATATTATAATAGAGCTTAACAAACGTGTAATTACCAACGCTAAGAACGAAAAATTTGTGTCGTTATTTTTAGCAAAATTAAACACCAAAAGTCAGCAGTTAACCTACATCAATGCCGGCCACAACCCTCCTATTTTATTTTACGAAAATAAATTTATGGAGTTAAGTAATGGTTGTCCGCTTTTAGGCATTGCCGAGATCCTGCCGGTTATAAATGTTGAGATCTTTAATTACACCTCTGAATTTACATTGTTATGTTATACCGACGGATTAACAGATACTATCAACTCCGAAAAAGAAACGATCAGTGTTGAATCTATCGAAGACCTAATGAGAAAAAATAACAAATCAACTCCCGATTTTTTAAATAAGGCCATTTTATTTTACGCCGAAGAATTTAAAGGAGAAGTTGAATTTCCGGATGATATTGCCTTGTTAACACTAAAGGTAAGCGACCTTAATTTTTAAAATTAGATCTTAACTTTTTCTTTCTTTTTATAATATAGATCTATAGAGACTAAAGCCGCAAGGAACGACCAAAACGGCAAAGAAAGTTTATCGGTATCTAAGAAATTATTTAAAAAGCCGTGAACAAAGTAAGTCATTAAGCCCAAGAATATTCCTATAACCAGTATTTTAATTTCCGGTTCGGCTACAGAATACACTAACTTATAACCCAAAGAAGTACTATAAAATAATATTGAAATTACTATGAGCAATCCCATTACCCCTTGTTCTGATAAGGGTCCCAAATATTCGCTATGTGCGTTACCATTTGTGCCAAAATTTGTACTAATAATAGTTCGCTCGCTGCTTAACTGATAAGGTGCATATTTAAACATGTAAGTTCCGGGTCCCCAACCTAAAACTGGTTTATCTTTCCACATACGAATAGCACAGCTCCAACGATTTAATCGCTCTAAGTTCGAAGCATCTGTTGAAATATTTGAAACAGATTCTATATTATTTGAAAAGCTACCCTCGGCATCTGTGTTATTTCTTCCGAGTGCAATAAAAATTTCTGTTTGAAAAACGTAGAATAAACTTCCAAAAACTATTAATGCTAAAACGATCGTTCTAAATTTTATTTTTAAAAAAAGTGAAATAAGAATTGAAATGGCAACAATTAAACTTAACCATCCTGCCCTGGCAAATGATAAAACGATGGCAAGGGTAAATAAACAAAATAATGCAAGGGCAAAAATCCTTAAATATTTTGGGATACTTTTTATAAATGTAAAACTTAACATTACCGGAATAAACATCGCTAATGCCGCCCCATAAGCAGTGTGATCATTATAAAAAGGAGAAACAACCCAATCGGCAGCCTTATCGTTAAAATTAAATTTAGCATGCTGAAAAATAGTATAAAACACTACTAATGCCAAAGCAGAAGAGTACGCAAAAATAAAATTGATGATGTTTTTTTTATTTTGAAACAAATGCGGCATTATAATGTAACAACTAAAAATAAACCATAAGCGAGAAATGAGATATTTAAAAGAAATTATTACTTCGGTGCTTGTTAAAGAAGTAAAGAACATCCATGCTAATTGAATTATAATTAAAAGAGTAATTGGATGATTAAGGAATTTTTTATCTGTTATGCTTGAACTGAGTTCATTAAAGAGATAAAGCAACATAACTCCTGCCATTAAGGGCTCAGAAGGTAAACTTAGATCCATTCCATCAGATAAACCTAACTCTTTTAAGGTTATTGATAGTGGTGTGCAAAAAGCTAAAAAGAACACTAATTTTTGTAAATGAAATAGTGCAGTGTAAACAATGATCAATACAACCGGAATAGCATTATAAACATAAAAAAGATCTTTTTTGTACGCTAAAACATAAGCGTTACCAAAGATGTAAGCTAAAATTAAAATTTGAAATAAATATGTTTTTAAATATTTGGTCAATTTAGATCAATTCCTTTGAACGGTTTTTATATAAAAAGAAAACCAAGGTCATTAAAAATGCAGACAAAGAGGATATCATAACAATTACCCATCTTATTGGAGTGCATTTTTTATCTTGTAAATTAGGTTTGCTTACGTAAACATAAAAATCCATATCACCACTAACATCCAACAAATAAGCATCATTTTTAATTTTTATTTGGGTATATGATTTTAAAGTTGATTTAACTCTTCCATCTAAAACTTTTAATTCAGTTCCTTTTTCTTTTATTCCCTTTACTGTTAATTGGGCACTTTCATTTAAGCTCGAACCTGTAGAAAGTTGTTTACTTAAATATTTAGCCTGATCTTTTTCATCTAAAATATTATATTCTGTTTTAATTTTTAAAATAGAAGTACTTAATGAATCAAGCTCTTTAGACTGAATTTCAATTACCTTTTTGGTGTTTTCGAGATATTGATTAACAATTTTTCTTTTAGTTTCTTTTATTAATTGATTGGTATTTAAAACCAAGGCGGCGTTTAATTTTTGTGCAAAGGCTGGATCTTCATCCTTAATAGTAATATCAATAGATTCATAAATGGTTGGAGAAATTAGTACATTTTCCATGAACATAAAATCAAATAATGCCTTACCCCCTTTGGTACTAAGAGTATCAACCCCGTATCTAGAAAATAGATTAAAGTCCTTCGCTATTTTTAGTTTTACATCTTCGCTTAAAAAATATTGCAACAATTGCTCACTTGGTGATTCTTCTGAATTGCGAAATAAGTTAACAGGGTATACTACCGAATTAGATTTAAACTTTTCTTTAATCAAAAATGAAGCGCCATAAGATAATACAGCAGCACCAATTACCACTAAAACAAATACTTTTTTGTTCTTAAAAATGGTTTTTATAATATTCAACGAATCAAACTTTTCCATAACAGTTAGTCTTGCAGTTTTAATTTATTAAACTTTTCACGAAACAAGAGAAAAAGAAATCCTAATAAATTACTGGCAATAACAGTAATGCTTAGGATCAATAATCTATTCGGTTTTGCTTTATATTCATTAGGCTTAGCCTTTTCCACAACAAATTTAATTGGCAAACTTGTATTATAATTCACAAGCGCTTCGTCGTACTTAGCTTTAATATCAGGATATTTAAAACTGTATTTTTCTAAATTATCGTGAATGTTTTGGTAAGCGCTACCATATTTTTTTAGTGTGTCTAATTTAGCTTCAAGGCGGTTAATGGCTCCTGCATCATTTTTCTCAAGAGCCTTTGCATAACTTTTTGTGTAAGCTTTTACCTGCTCTTTGTAATGTAAAACGCCTAATTTTCTTAACACATTTAAACTGTCTTCAAGCTCCTTCATTCTAAGTAAAGTATTTTCGTACTCCTCTTTCACGATCTTTAAAACCCCCAAAGTAATTGTCTTAGTCATTTCGTGTTTAACAGTATCGCAATAATCTGTAATGCCATTTGCAATTTGCGCTGCGCCATCGGCTGTATAATCATATACCTCAACCTTTACGCTATTAAACTCTGTTCTTTTAATGGTAACCATATCGTCCCACTTTAATTTTAAATAATGATAACCAAAAACAGTATCTTTTATTTTCCAACGATCCCAAAGATCATAAGCATTGGCTACTTTTAATTTTAAAGCGTCAGAACTTAGAAATTGGATCAATTTTTCAACATCATCCTCATCCCCAATTTGCATATAATCTTCCTGATTACCAGAATTAGGTTCGATAACTAATTTTGAAACTGAAAATTGTCGGGAGGCAAACAAAACAGCAGTAGACTTATATTGTTTTGGCATTAAAAAAACAAGAATACCCGTAACAAGTGCACTTGCTATTGTAATAAGAAGAAAAGTTCTCCTCCACTTAAATATCTTTAGTATTAATTCTTTCGCTGAAATCTCTTCAATCATATTTATTTATATTTTATGAAACGTAAAACGGATTTAATGCTTATCATCCCTGTAACAAACGCTAATAAGCCACTAAATATAAGCATTATTATGAAATTATATATCCAAAAACCGGTTAAATTCATGGTAAAATAATTGGCAAAAACAATGCCAACTATAAAAAAGAACAAGGATAATAGTAAGCGTTTATTAAAATGAAATTTAAATACTTTATAGGAGATAAAAACCTGTATTAAGCAGGTTAAAAATTGAGTAACTACACTGGCAACAGCACTTCCAAGGGCATAAAACTGAGGGATCAAAATAAAATTTAAAAGCAGATTAATTAAAATACCGCTAATGGCCATTAAATTTAAATACTTTAAATTTCCATTAGCCGTTAAAAGAGTTCCAAAAATATAGGTTATTGAAATAGCTGTAAAGCAACTCATTAAAAGTGCTAAGATCTGGTAACCTTCAGAATTTCCTTTGTATAACATTTCGCAAAACCTATCCGCATAAAAGAAACTGCTAATAGAAACTATCAATGCCGGGGTTAACAATAAGGTGAAAGCTAATTTTACGATCTTTTCAATATTTTCTTTGTTTTTTAACATCCTGCTAAATAGCGGCAACAGTTGTACCGAAAACAAATAGGCGATCATATTTGCCGCATCCAACAATCTAAATGCTTTTGCATAAATACCACTTTGTTCTTTTCCTAAATTTCCCGGCAAAATGCGTTCGATCATTACGCTATCTAATCGATTATAAAACGTCATTAATAAAACCAAAATAGCAAAGGGAAAACTTTTTTTAAGGATCATGCGATTAAAAGCCCAGTCCCAATTAAGTTTAAACGTGTGTGTTTTATTTAAAACCACTAAAAAGCCGATTAGCGCAGTAAGGCCGTAACCTATTGTTTGTGCATAAACAAAGCTCATTACATCTACCTCAAAACCAAAAAGATTAAACATTAAGGCTGCAACAATAATGATCATTATTACACGGTCTAAAACCGACATGATACTGTCTAAACGAAATAAATGAAGGGCTAATAAATTTGATCTTAAAAAAAGAATAAAACTCAAAAAGAAATTATTAATGCAAAGGATAACTAAAAGCTTAATGTATCGCACCTCAAAATCTAACACAAAAAAACCAACCAATAAGGTAACAGAGATATAAAGCAAGCCTAAAACAAACTTTAAACTAAGCATTTTGCTAAAGTGTTTGCTTAATAAATGACTGTGTTGAGCAATATTTTTATTATTAAAATTGGTTAAACCAAAGTCTAATAAAATATTTATTAGAAAGGAGAAGTTAAATAAAACGAAGTACTCGCCATAGCTAACATTACCAACCTTCATCTGAACGTTAGGCTCGATGGCTAATATCCAAAATGGCTTAATTAACAAATTAAGTATCAGCAGGATAGCTAAATCAAATATGAATTTCTTTTTTTGCACAAAAGCAGCAAATATAGGCTTTTTTATGGTTTAAACTAATCTAAATTCATAGATTTGCCGGGTGCAAATAGTTGTAAATACCCGAATTTTATTGAAAGATCGCCTTGAAGGCATGGGCTGGTTCGCCTACCAAACTTTAAAAGAGATTACAAAAAACAATCCGGATGTACATTTTGTATTTCTGTTTGACAGAAATTTTAACGAGGAGTTTATTTTTTCAGACAATATTACCCCTCTGATCCTTTCTCCACAAGCAAGACACCCGTTTTTATATTATGCCTGGTTCCAGCATTCTGTTAAAGGATTGTTAAACAAAATGCAGCCCGACCTGTTTTTATCGCCAGATGGTTTTTTATCATTAGGCGCAAAGTGCAAGCAATTACCGGTTATTCACGACATTAATTTTTTACACCATCCTCAAGATAGTAAATGGCTAACCGCAAAATATTACAATTATTATTTTCCAAAATTTGCTAAAGAGGCCACAAGAATTGCCACTGTTTCTGAATACAGCAAACACGATATTGCAAAAAATTACGGAATTAATGAAGAAAAAATAGACGTAGTGTATAACGGTATTAATTCCTTTTTTAAACCTTTGGATGAAGTTTCAAAACAACAAACAAAACAAAAGTATACTGCCGGAAAAGATTATTTTATAAATGTAGGTTCCCTGCATCCTCGTAAAAACATTCCAAATCTTATTCGTGCGTTTTCTTTATTTAAAAAAGAAAGCAATTCAGATCTTAAATTAGTGCTCGCGGGTCCAAACTATTGGGGTGTTTCAGAAGTTCATAAAGTAATTAATGAAACCAATTTAAAAGATGATGTGATATTTACCGGAAGGTTGGCCGATGAAGAATTAAATCTTGTTTTAGGAAGTGCTTTTGCCTTAACGTTTGTACCGTATTATGAAGGTTTTGGAATACCGTTAATTGAAGCCATGCAAACCAATGTGCCAATAATTACAAGCAATGTAACCAGTATGCCTGAAATTGCCGGTGATGCAGCTCTTTTAATAAACCCACTTGAAGTGGTAGAATTAAAAAATGCCATGATGCAATTGTTGGAGAAGCCAGAGTTGAGAGCCAATTTAATTTCGAAAGGTAGTTCGCAAAAACAAAAATTTTCATGGGAAAAAAGTGCCGCTCTACTTTGGGAAAGTGTGTTAAAGGCCACTCATTAATTACCCTTAAAAAACTGTCACGCAAATGATGAAAGTTTTATTTTTTATTTTGATAGTATTTATTGATTTGAAAATAAAATCTCAATCGTATATACCCATGCTCAATTCGCCTGCAGAATGGCAAGTTACAAATTGTTTTTTTGGCTGCGTAACCGATAAATATTATACTTCCGGCGACACTACCTTTAAAGGACATACCTATAAATTTTTAGATCTTTTTCATTACAACAAAAATTTTGTAATTAGAGAAGACACAGCATTACAAAGAATTTATATGCGAATTCCCGGATCACCAACCGATACAAGCGAATGGCTTTTATATGACTTTAAACTTTTGGTAAATGACACTATGACTCTTTTTAATCCGGGGAGTCCATTTCCGGAAAAACCCGGTAAGTTTGTATTAGATTCTATTAAATTAAAACCATTACTTTCCAAAAATTACCGACATTTTTTTCTGCATTCTTTAGATACACTTAAATCAGGTGTTAAAAATACTATTTGGATCGAAGGAATTGGATCCTTGTGCCTTATTAATACACCCGGTGCTCCTCCTAAAATAAATGGTGCCGGGCAACTAAGTTGCTTTTTTAGTAATAATAATCATGAATATCAAAATTTAGATTCTATTTCTTCCTGCCTGCCAATTTACCCGATAGGAATTAATGAAATAAATGACCCTAAAATGAAATTTTTGGTAAAACCCAATCCTGCCTCAAATAAACTACAGCTAGTTATGAATGAGGACTGTTCAGGTCAAAAAATTGAGATCATTAATTCAATGGGCACAATCATTATTACACAAGAATATTCAAATTTTATAGATGTGTCAGGGCTTACTAATGGCCTATATTTTATTCGTTTTTTTTGGAACAAAAAACTATATATAACCAAATTTATTAAGAATTAAATTAAGTTTTTGTTCGAAATCTTCCTTTAAAAAACGATCATTTTAAATCAAGGATATCAAGCACTTTATTAGTGGTACCGGATTTTGATTTAAAATATAATTTTAAAGAATTTTCAATTTCTCCAACTGTATTTTTATCAGTTAAAAAATTCCTAAACTCTAGTGTTAATTGACTCACCGAGGAAATGTTTTTTGCAGCTTTTAATTCAATAAGTTCTGTTGCTTCGTTATATTTATGATAATCGTTACCATAAAAAATTACCGGTTTAAAATAAACGGCAGGCTCTAAACAGTTATGAATACCACCGTTTAATCCCCCTCCAATATATGCCACAGATGCATAATTATATATTTTTGAAAGTAACCCAATAGTATCTACAACTAAAACCTGGGTGTTACTTTTTATTTTTTGTTCAGAAAACAAACTAAAAGCAAGATCGTTTTTAATAAGCAAATTAGTAAGTTTAATTATATTCTTTTCTTCCACATCATGTGGCACAATAATTAACTTTAGATCTTGCATTGCTAATTCTTTAAAAGAATCTACAAGTAATTCGTCATCTCCTGCCCAGGTGCTACCGGCCACTATTATCTTAGCATTACCACAAAAATCTTTTATCAAAGGTATTTCAATAAAATTCTCTTTAACTTCAATTACTCTGTCAAATCGTGTATCGCCACAAACTTCATAAGCTGTTATATTAATTTGCTTTAACAATTCACCCGATGCCTCATCTTGAATAAACAGTTTATTAAAGCTTTTTAAAGATCGCCTAAAAATACCACCATACCATTTAAAAAAAGGATGATGTGGTTTAAAAACTGCGGATACCAAATAAGTTGGAATGTTTTGTTTTTTTAACTCGAACAAAAAATTTAACCAAAATTCGTACTTGATAAAAAGCGTGGCTTTTGGTTTTACAATATTTATAAAATCGGAGGCATTACTTTTTGTATCTAAGGGCAAATAGCAAATAACATCTGCACCACTCCAATCCTTAAAAACCTCGTAACCACTTGGCGAAAAAAAACTTAAAACAATTTTATAACCGGGATGTTTTTTTTTAATTGATTCAATTAATGGCCTACCTTGCTCAAACTCGCCGTAAGACGAACAGTGCACCCATAAAATAGGTGCTAGATTTAATGCGGAAATTTTTTTAGATAAATTTTCTCTCCAATTTTTTCTACCGTTTACCCATTGTTTTGCCTTTAGTTTTTTTAAGGAAGCCAGGTTAATTACCAAGCCGTATAAATGAATAACTAAATTATATAAGAACATGGTTTAGTGATTAATTGTAATAAAACTCGTTTGGCGTTTTTTTATACAACGGCAATATCCAACCAAATCTTAAACCATAAAGCATATCCAGTCTTTTTTTTGTATCGGGAAGCCCGGTATCATAGTTTAATTTTCGCACACTTTTTGTAAATGCCTGATAGCCTTCAATTCCAAAATAAAAATTTAAAAGTCTGTTATCGCCTAAATACATATATCCTAAAAACTGAGTAACCGAAAATCCACTGCTTAATCTATCATAGCCATAAACAAGATCGCCTTTAACTGCGGCAATTTTTTGTTGAGCATCGTATAGTTTTATTTTAGATTGAAAATATCCGGCGCCTATGTTAAACATAAAACCCGAATTTGGATTAGGTGCCAAAAATTTCAATACGCGTCCTGCCGTTAAATGAATACCCACCCCACGTTCTGTAACGCGCAAATCTGCAGGAAAGCCTTCATTGTCTGCAATTGATCCGTCTGAATTCTTTAATTGAATTAAAACATCTTCTTTTACATTTCTACCAAAAAAATAATTTGATTCTGCACCAAACAACCAATTTCGTTTAGTTTTTATCATAAAAGAACCACCAATATTTAAATTTGGCCCAAAACGCTGAGATAGATCTCCGGCAGGAATATGTCCGCCAAAATGGATGCTAGCCATTGGAATAAAAATCTTAGTTGAATCAATTTGAGAAAAACTGAAAAAAGAAATGGAAAAGAAAACAACTATTAGCTTCATATCGTTTCTAAATTTACTTGATATATTTAACTAAAAAAAACAAAATAGCTATCTATATTTTCACTTTGGATCCTATTAAATTTTCAACTTAAAGAATCGATACGGTTTTTGTAGGTGGTAATTTTGGTGTTTTTAGTGTCACTTTCAACTAACCCGTCCTTTAACCTTACTATCCTGTGGGCGTGTAAAGCAATATCTTCTTCGTGAGTAACCAAAATGATCGTGTTTCCTTTATTATGTATTTCTTCAAACAAGCCCATTATTTCTATAGAAGTTTTACTATCTAAATTACCAGTGGGCTCATCGGCTAAAATTATTGCGGGATTATTTACTAATGCTCTGGCAACGGCCACACGCTGTCGTTGACCACCGCTTAACTCGTTTGGCTTATGATTCATTCTGTTACCTAAACCTACACTTTCTAAAACTTCTTTGGCGCGTTTATCTCTGTCAATTTTACTAAAACCGGCGTATACCAATGGCAAAGCAACATTATCTAAAGTTGTGGCTCTGGGTAATAAATTAAATGTTTGAAAAACAAAACCAATTTCTTTATTTCTAACCTCTGCTAATTCGTTATCACTCATTTTAGCAACCGATAAATTATTAAGAATATACTCCCCTTCCGAAGGACTATCTAAACATCCCAACATATTCATTAATGTTGATTTTCCGCTGCCTGAGGGACCCATTAAAGCAACATACTCATTCTTATAAATGGTTAAGGATACATCTTTTAACGCATGTATCGTTTCTTCACCAATTTTATAGGTTTTTCTAATATGATGTATCGAAATAATTTCTTCCACTCCTGCAAAATTAGGGTATTTAAACACGATTAAAAAACCATTGGTACTATTTTAATACGACTAAAATATTTCGTGGTAAAGACGAATGCCCAATACTTAACATTTTCTACTCATTACTAATGATTAAATTTGAACATGGGTTTTTACAGGCGCATAAAATATTTTTTAGTTCATACCTTAAAACTAAGCAACAAAAAAGCTCAGGAGCTAATTGATGCAGGAGAAGTTAAAATAAACGGAATAATAATTACCGAAAACTGCACTATTACAGAGGATGCTGAGATAAGAGTAAACGACAAAATAGCGCGGGCAAAAAAAGAATTTGTTTACATGTTGTTTTATAAACCAGCCGGGTTTGAAAGCACCTTAAACACAAGGATAGAAAAAAATCTCTCTCCGTTTTTTAAAGATTACCCTGATCTGGCAATTGCTGGAAGATTGGATAAACAATCAGAAGGATTATTATTATTAAGCAATGATGGCAAATGGATAGAAAATTTATGCAATCCGAAATATGATAAGGAAAAAGAATACATCGTTACCGTAGATAAAAATATTACAGATTCATTTATTGAAAAGTTTGTTAACGGTGTTGAAATAGATGGATTTGTTACTAAAAAATGTATTTGCGAAAAAATTGACCAAACCACTTTGCGAATTATATTAACCGAAGGAAAAAATCGCCAGATCCGTAAAATGTGTATAGTACTGGGATTTAATGTATTAACCCTAAAAAGAATCCGTATTTCAACTTTTTTTCTTTCAAACTTAGAAGAAGGTAATTTTATGTTTACAAAAATTTAACAAATAGATGTTGTAACATTAAATGTTATAACATATATTTGTACTCATAAAACTAAAACTAAAAAAAATGAAAAAATTATTTACAACTGCAGCTGCTTCTTTATTAGTAATGAGTGCTGCTAATGCTCAAACAAACTGGAAAGTTGATGCTTCACACTCAAAACTTGGTTTTTCTGTTACCCACATGATGGTAAGTGAGACTGAAGGCAAGTTTAAAATTTATGAAGGCACAGTATCTTCAAAATCTGATATGGATTTTACAGATGCAAACATTAACTTTTCTGCAGATGTTAATTCTATCAATACAGAAGACGAAAAACGTGACGGTCACTTAAAAAGTCCGGATTTTTTCGATGCTGCACAATTTCCAAAAATGACCTTCAAAAGCACAAGTATGAAAGCAAATCCAAAAGCCGGAAAAACTGCTTATACTTTAACCGGAGATCTTACAATGCATGGTGTTACTAAAAAAGTAACATTTACAGCAATTGGCGCTTCAAAAGTGGTTAAAGATCCATACGGAAACTTAAAAAATGGTTTTAAAGTAATTGGTACTGTTAACCGTAAAGATTTTGGTTTAACATGGAATGCTGCTTTAGAAGCTGGTGGTGTTGCTGTTAGTGAAGAAGTAAAAATTGACCTAAACATTGAATTAAATAAAGCATAATCCTTAAATTTAAGCCTCCGATCAAAACGATCGGAGGTTTTTTTTATGTTATTAGAAGACGAAATACAGCAAAAATCATTCAAATCGCCTCAACAAAAATTGGCGGTTAATTTATTATACACAACCAATTGGTTAAACAATCACTACGAAAAGTTCTTTAAAAATGCTGATCTTACAGTACAACAATACAATGTTTTGCGCATTTTACGAGGTCAACTGCCAAATCCCTGCAGTTTAAAATGTATAAAGGAGCGCATGCTCGACAGAATGAGCGATACTTCAAGAATATTAGACAAGCTCGTAAATAAGGGTTATGCCATTAGAAATGAGTGCCCAAACGACAGACGAAGTGTTAACATCCTTATTTCTGACAAAGGTTTAGATCTTTTAAAAGAACTTGATTTTATTGATGAAGCCACTATAGATATTTTTAAAAATCTACCCACCTCACAAATTGAAATTTTAAACAATTTACTGGATGATCTCCGAGGAAAATAATTCTCAGACACACTCTAAAAATATAAAATCACGTTATTTTTATTCCTGATTTTTCTCACTGAGTAAATAACAAGTATTTAACCGTCAACCGTCAATTCTATTTATTTAAAAAACAAAGCATTTTCAATAAATTGGCTATTTTTGAACATGTTGAAACAATTCATTTTCTCAATTTTATTTTTTGTATCTATTGGTACTTATTTTAGTCAATCAAATGCTAATTGTAACAACCCTCAACCTTTTTGTACCGGTCAAACCATGCAGTTTCCTGCTGGTGTAAATGCAGGTAACGCGCAAGTCGGACCAAATTATGGATGCTTAGGCTCTCAGCCAAATCCTGCCTGGTTTTATTTTCAGATGGCAACAAATGGACCAATGTCTATTTCAATGTCTGCCGGGCAAGACATCGATTTTATTTGCTGGGGCCCATTTCCTACTTTAGCCGGAAATTGCGGTAATTTAACTGCCGGAAATACTGTAGACTGTAGTTTTTCCGGATCAGCAACCGAAACATGTGTTATTGCGAATGCAGTAGCCGGTCAGTTTTACCTTTTACTGATCACCAACTTTTCAAATTCAAATCAGCAAATTACTTTTAATCAATCTAATTCAAACACTCCGGGCGCAGGTCAAACTAACTGCGGTGTTTTATGCAGTATGACCGTTACCGGAACCAGTTCTTTATGCGCCGGGCAAACAGGCACCTTAAGTGTTACAACCGGAACTTCCATACAAAGTGTGTTATGGAGCGGACCGGGAGGGTTTAGTGCCAATACTGCAAATACAAGTATTACTAATATGACCGCAAGCGGAACCTATACTTGCCTTGGAACTACTACCGGCACTAATCCTGCAACTAATACATGTGCTGTTACAAAAAGCATTACTGTGGTTCAAAATCCAACTTTAACGCTTACTAATAATGGTCCGGTTTGCGCCGGGGCAACAGCTAGTTTAACCGGCACCGGGGCTACATCCTACACTTGGGGCGGCCCGGGGGGCTTTGTTTCAAATATCGCAGCGCCTGTTATTCCAAATGCACAACCTGTTAACGCCGGAGTATACTCTTTATTAGGTTCAACTGCGGGCTGCACCGCAACAGCAAATACAACCCTGGTGGTAAATGCAAATCCTACGGTCACTGCGGCAAATTCGGGAAGTTATTGTGTTGGTCAAAGTTTTAATTTATCTTCGAGTGGCGCCACAAGCTATACCTGGTCAGGGCCAGGCGGTTTTTCATCCAACCTTCAAAATCCAAATTTTAGCAATATAGCAGTTAACTTAAGCGGAACATATACGGTTATCGGTGCATCAAACAACTGTACATCTACTGCAAATACAGCGGTTGTAGTAAATCCTCTACCAACTATTGTGGCTTTAACTTCGGGCAATGTTTGCGAAAATTTTAGTTTAACCTTAAGCGCTGTTGGTGGCACATCCTACGTTTGGGCTGGACCTTCAGGGTTTAGTTCTTTACAACAAAACCCTTTTATTCCAACAGCTATTATGGGTAACAACGGAACATATACCGTTACCGGTACCGATCTAAACGGATGTATCAACACGGCTACTGTTGCCCAAGTTGTTTATGCAAAACCCGTAATTACGGTTGCAGGCTCAAATGCTTGCTTAAATGAACAATTACAGCCAACTTCCAGCGGTGGCGCAACTTACAATTGGGTTGGACCGGGCGGTTATACATCCAACCAACAAAATCCTATCATAAACAATGTTACCTTTAATAATACAGGAGTTTACACCGTTACAGTAACCTCTATTGCAGGATGTACGTCAACCGGCTCTGTATTTTGCAATGTGTTTACAAAACCTACCATAAATTTTACTGGCAATACAGAGGCTTGTAAAGGTGAGGTATTTTCTTTTTTAGGGAATGGCGGTTTAACTTATAAATGGTTGGCCACTTTTGGTATTGTAACAACCAATACACTTTTAACTGTTTCTAGTATTTCGCCTGGTCTACAAACAACATACACTTTGGTAGGTTCGGATGGTAACGGTTGCACTAATACGGTTGTGGTTACCCCTATTGTTTTAGGTTTGCCTTATGGCATTGTTTCTCCTGCAAAAGAAGGCGGCTGCGTGCCATTTTGTACTAACTTTAATTTCCAAAAAGGATCGCCAATAATTACTAATGTGAATTGGAGTTTTAGTAATGGCAACACATTTAAAGACTCAGCAAATGTTACTCAATGTTTTACCTCGGCAGGCATACACACTGTTAATATTGCTCTAGTTGACTCAAAAGGTTGCAAAGGATCAACTTCAGCAACAGTAGAAGGCTATCCAATTCCAAAAGCAGATTTTTCTTATAGCCCCGATGCGCCAAATGAAAATGATAATATTATAACGTTTACCGACGAAACTAAAAATGCGTCAATTACCGATTGGTATTGGGATTTTTATAGTAATGGAAAAGATACTTCAATAAAAAGCAATCCTACTTATACCTTTCCTGAAATTGGAAATTACTTTGTTTATCTAAAAGTAACCAGTAATCATGGCTGCGTGGATAGTATCGCTAAAAAAATAACCGTAGTTGAAGATGTAACGTTTTTTATTCCCAATTCATTTACGCCAAATGGCGACGGCAATAATGAAGTGTTCTTGCCAAAAGGAGTTGGCGTAAAAAAATTCAGAATGGATATTTTTGACCGTTGGGGACAGTTGGTTTATACATCAACAGACCTATATCAAGGCTGGGATGGCAAATCAAAAAAAGGTGGCGATATTTTACCGCAAGATGTGTACGTTTATAAAATTTCGGTTACAAATAATAACAGTTCGAAACCAAAATCGTATACAGGGCACGTTACTTTAATGAAATAACAGAATAGTTTTAAATATTTGTTATTTTTGGGGTCTATGAACAAGGATAAAAAAGTAGCAATACCTTTAATTAAAAATCCAAAAACGGTTTACGAAAAGTTTGAGAATTGGGCATCTAAGAACGATACCAAGATCTTTTACGCTTTAACCATATTAACCCTTTTTTTATCGTTTATCTCTTTTAATGCACGCATTAGCGAGGCGCATGATGATGCTCTTTATTTAGAAGGCGGTTGGCGCTACGTTAACGAATTTCCTGATTATTTCTACACACAAAACGCACCACTTTACCCCATGTTTTTGGGATTGTTGGTTAAGTTGTTTGGTTTTAAACTCATTTTATTTAAACTCTTTTCGGTTATTTTTAATGTTTTAGGCTTTGTACTTTTTTATAAAGCACTAAAAGGCAGAGTTCCTGCAATTGTTTTTATACCCGTTGCAATTTTTCAGGCAGTAAATCATTTAATTATTTACTACGCCAGCATGACCTTTACAGAGGCATTTTATTTTTTCTTACAAGGTTTATTCTTTTTTTATGCGGTAAAAATCATTGATGCCGTTAATAAAGATGGGGTGCAATTAAAACCTCAGTTAAAATTGTGGTTACTTTTTGGTTTAAGCATGTTTTTAATTAGTACTTGTAAGAGTTCAGCCATCGTTGTTGTACCGGCAGTATTATTATTTTTTGCATTAGAAAAAAACTGGAAGGCTGTTGGGTTTTCGTTAGCAAGTTATTTATCGTTTAAAATTATTTACGAAGTTTTAGTAAGAAGTATTTGGAAAGCGCAAAACCAATTTGCCGGTCAAAGCAAGATCCTCTTGCAAAAGGACCCCTATAATAAAGCCTTGGGAGACGAAGATACGGCAGGCTTTATTCAACGTTTTGTAGATAATTGTAATTTAGGTTTAAGCAAGCGTTTTTATCAACTACTTGGCTGGAGAGATGAGAACAACATTGATGTATTTGGTTTTGTTACACTCGTAACCATTGCAATTATCATCATTGGATTTTGGAAATTAGCCAAACAAAAAAATAAAGTAATGTTGTTGTTTGCTCTATTTACCGGTGCGCAAATAATCTTATCCTTTATTATTCTTCAAGCAAGATGGGATCAGCCGCGTATCACTTTAATATGTATGCCTATCCTATTAATTTTAATGTTGTATGCCTTTTATTCGTTTACCAATAAACCCGGCAGCATGGGGCAAATGATCTATATTGCCATTGCGGTTTTAATGGTGGGTTCTGTTTCTATTTCTTCCCTTAAAAGAGGTTTTACCAATTTACCCATCGTTCAAAAAAATCTTAAAGGCGATAAATATTTTGGTTATACACCCGATTGGCAAAACTTTTTAAAAGCCAGCGAATGGTGCGCCGATAGTTTATCTAAAGAGTCGTTAGTTGCCAGCAGAAAGGCCCCTATGAGTTTTGTATATGGTAAAGGAAAAAAATTCTTTCCAATTTACAGCGTTATTAAAAAAGATAGTTTAACCGAACAATCAAACCCGGATAGTGCTTTGGCTTTCTTTAAAGAGAAAAAAGTAACGCATGTTATTTTAGCGAGTTTACGTTTAGATCCAAACAATGCAAGTGCAGGGTTCATTAATACTGTACACAATATCTTTGGTCCTATTAGTCAAAAATACCCTGAAAAATTACGTTTAGTGCATACTGAAGGCGCGTTTGAACAAGCATACATTTATGAGATCAACTACTAAAAATCAGAAATTATAAAGGATGTCGTTTAGTATTAAACTTGGAAATTTTCTTTACAACAATGCATTTGGTTTATATAAACCAATGTATAAACTGTTTAAAAATAAACAAGATGCTTTTGAAATTGAGCTCTTAAAAAAACACATCAAACAAAACGATACCGTACTGGATATTGGGGCTAATATTGGCTTTTACGCTACCATTCTCTCTGATATTGTGGGCGAAAAAGGTCTGGTACACTGCTTTGAACCCGATAGCAAGAATTTCGAACACTTAAAAAAAACAACTGCAAATTTTAAAAACATTAAAATAAATAATAAAGCTGTTGGTCCTAAAACCGAAAAACTAAAGATCTATACCTCTAAAAATTTAAATGTAGATCATAGAACTTATAAGCCCGAAGAATACGATAAAGAAATTGAAATTGATGCCGTAAGCATTGATGATCATTTAGCATCCAACCCAAAAGTAGACCTTATTAAAATGGATATTCAAGGGTTTGAAATGCAAGCCATACAAGGCATGCAAAACATATTGGATAAAAATAAAGACATAAAATTAATTTCTGAATTTTGGCCTTATGGTTTAAAAAAAGCCGGAAGTTCGGTAACAGACTATTTTAATTTTTTATCAGCAAAAGGATTTACCTGTTATTTATTGGAAAAAAATTCATTGCAAAAATTAAGTCTCGATAAAGTAACTTCTTTAGAACCACTAGGAGAAGAACATTATTTCAATATTTTTGCTACCAGAACGGATGTTTAAAAAATACACCATACCTTTTGACCTTGATGACCCTAAAGCAACTTTAGCGCACAGAGACCTTATTTTACAAAAACCATTTTTAAAACGTTTGTATAATGATTGGTATGACGTTTTTATTAAAAAAGCAAAAGAAATTAAAACCGGAAAACATCTTGAAATTGGCTCCGGTGGCGGCTTTTTAAAGGAAGTATTTCCTGAAGTTATTACAAGTGATATTTTAGCTTTGCCAAACGTTGATATGGTTTTTAGCGCCGAAGAAATTCCCTTTAAAGAAAATGAATTGGCAAGCATTGTCATGCTAAACGTTTTTCATCACATTCCAAAACCACATTTATTTTTAAAAGAAGCCCAACGCACTTTAGTAAAAGGCGGTAAAATAATTATGACAGAGCCTGCCAATAGCGCTTTAGGCAGATTTATTTACAAACGTTTTCATCACGAACCATTTGATGAGAATGGACAAAGAGAAATTAAAGCCGGAAACCCATTATCGAATAGTAACCAGGCACTCCCTCATATTTATTTTGAGCGCGACCTTGAATTGTTTAAAAAGGAATTCCCGCAGTTAAAAATTAATTCTATAAAATACCATTCGCCTTTTTCCTATATAATTAGTGGCGGCGTTTCAAGAAGTGCAATGCTTCCGTATTTTATGTATAATTTCGTTAAAGGAATAGAGTGGATATTTTCACCATTATCCAAACAAATTGGTTTATTTTGTACTATAGAAGTTGAAAAAATTTAAGTGGAAGAAACAAAACATACATATTTTAATAGTTTAGCTAAAAAGCGCAAAAAGCGCGGCTTTAGTGCTTATTACTGGAAAGAGATCACTAATTACACGAATTACTTTTCTCACGAAGACAGTTCTGTATTAGAAGTAGGCTGCGGAAGCGGCGACCTTTTAGCGGATATTGCAGGTGCTAAAAAAGTGGGGATCGATTTTAGCGAAGATTACATTGCCTGGGCAAAAGAAAAACACAAGGACAAGAATATTGAATTTTTAGTAATGGATGCCAACAACATTCATTTAAACCAAACTTTCGACCTTATTGTTGTAAGTAATTTAATTGGTTTTGTTGACGATATTCAAAACGTATTTGAGCAAATAAAAAAATGTTGTCACCCAAATACTAAAGTGGTTGTTCAATTTTATAATTCGTTTTGGGAACCATTAATTAAATTTTCTGAATTAATTGGTTTAAAACAAAAAACACCAACTCAAAACTGGTTAAGCACACGCGACATTAATAATTTGCTGTATGTTTCGGGCTTTGATGTATATCGTAACAGTAAACGATTGATTTTCCCGTTCTTCTTCCCTATTCTATCATTTATCTTCAATAAATATTTAGCTAAGTTTCCGTTTTTCAGGTTCTTTAGTTTAAACATTTACAGCTTTGCAAAACCATTACCGGAAAATAATGAAGAGAATTACGATAAAAAATACTCTACAACAGTTGTTATTCCTGCCCGCAACGAAAGCGGAAATATTGAAAACGCTATTTTACGATTACCAAAATTTGGTAAGCACATCGAAATTATTTTTATTGAAGGAAATAGTACAGATGATACTTGGCAAAAAGTTCAGGAGATCCAGAAAAAATATGCCGGCACTCACGATATAAAAATTGGTCAGCAAAAAGGTAAAGGTAAAGGCGATGCCGTGCGCGAAGGTTACAAAATGGCTACCGGTGATATTTTAATGATCTTAGATGCCGACTTAACCGTTCCACCTGAAGATCTTCCTAAATTTTACAATGCCATTGCCAGTAACAAAGGTGATTTTATAAATGGCACTCGTCTTGTTTACCCTATGGATAAAGAAGCTATGCGCTTTTTAAATTATCTGGGCAATCACTTTTTTAGCTGGGCATTTACGTGGCTATTAGACCAACGCTTTAAAGATACTTTATGCGGTACAAAAGTTATGTTCCGTAAAGACTATATTAAACTAATTAAAAACAGAAAGTATTTTGGTGAGTTTGATCCATTTGGTGATTTTGATCTTTTATTTGGCGCACATAAACTTAATTTAAAAATTGTTGAAGTGCCTATTCGCTATAAAGAGCGTACATACGGAGAGACCAATATTTCTCGTTTTAAACACGGTGTAATTTTATTACGCATGTGTGCGTTTGCAAGCAGAAAGTGTAAGTTTATTTAAAGGTTCATACTCAGCAAGGTCATGTAATCCTGCAATAAAATAATTGCACTAATTACATCCACCGTTTCTTTATCCCGCCTGTCTTTCTTTTTTAGACCGCCCATTAACATTGTTTGATGCGCTAAAGCGCTTGTAAAACGTTCATCGTAACGTTCAATCTTCATATCCGGAAATTTACGCTGTAAATGAATTACAAAAGGATCTATAAAACGAGCACTATCGCTTTTATTATTTTGCAGGGTCTTTGGTTCGCCCACAACAATAATATCAACTTGTTCTTTTTTTAAATAATCTTCTAAAAATTTAATTATGTCCTTACTATGAACATTGGTCAATCCACTGGCAATTAATCGCAAATTGTCTGTTACGGCAATTCCAACGCGTTTACTACCATAATCTATTGCTAATATTCGTCCCATTTATAAAGTAAAGTTACAAAATTAAAGGCAGGTGGTGCAAGATTATACTAAAAGTGATGGAACACAGATTATACAGATTCAACGGGTTTACACAAATCAAAAATCAGTGTAAATCTGTTTAATCCGCGTCACCTGTGTTCTATCTCGAAAAACTTTTTGTAATTTAGTTTTATGATAAAAAAGATAGGTATAATGACTTCCGGCGGAGATTCTCCGGGAATGAATGCTTGTATTCGTGCGGTTGTGAGAACAGCTATGTACAACAATATTGAGGTTATTGGCTTTTTAAAAGGATATGAAGGCATCATAGATAATAATTTTATTGAATTAAAAAACGAAAGTGTTTCCGGAATAATACAAAAAGGCGGCACCATATTAAAAACTGCCCGCAGTGCTCGTTTCATGCAAGAAGAAGGAATTCTTCAGGCTGCAAAAAATTTAAAGGATAATGATATTGACGGCTTAGTTATTATTGGAGGAGATGGCAGTTTTAAAGGTGCTATTGAATTAAGTAAACACATTCACATTCCTATTGTTGGCTGTGCCGGTACAATTGATAATGATCTTGTTGGTACTGATTTTACAATTGGTTACGATACTGCTATTAATACCGTTATTGAGGCAATAGATAAAATTAGAGATACTGCTGAGAGTCATGATCGCGTTTTTGTTGTTGAAGTAATGGGACGGGATGCCGGACTGATAGCGCTTCGCAGCGCCATTGCAAGTGGAGCCGAAGCTTTATTGGTTCCTGAAATAAAATATGATACCACCAATTTAATTTTAAAAATTAAGAACTGGCGAAGTACAAAAAGCAGTAAAATAATAGTTGTAGCAGAAGGCGATCAAAGTGGCGGTGCCTTCAAAGTTGCAGAGATGATCAAACAAAATTGTCCGGAATTTGACATAAGAGTGAGTGTGTTAGGGCACATTCAGCGTGGTGGCAACCCAAGTTGTATGGAGCGTGTAAATGCCAGCATTGTTGGATTTAATGCAGTTAAGGCACTCATGACGGGGCATAAAAACGAAATGGTAGGTATTGTAAATAAACAAGTTGTTTTTACTCCTTTTGAAAAAGCAGTAAAACATATTCAAAAATTAAATAACGATCTGGAAGAGTTGATAGAAGTGTTGAGTAGTTAATTTGGCTGTCATTGAGCTTGTCGAAATGATCTCAAAATTTAAATTATAAATGCACTTCGACATGCTCAGTGTCCGATTTATTTTTTTGACTTAAAATTTGTTAACACCTGTAACTTCTATCCGCATTAAACGTTTTACTCTAAACAAACTATGCGTAAACTAATTTTAATTACCGGAGTTTTACTTGCTTTTTTTGTATTAAGCTCGTCTATTTTTTATAAAAACAAAACAACTTCACCGCATAAGAACGGTGATATTATCTTTATCGTCAATCCATCAGGCCAAGGCAAAGCAATACAACTGGCAACTAAATCAAAATACACGCATGTAGGTGTTATTTTTTTTGAAGATGGTAAAGAAGTTGTTTATCATGCGGTAGAACCGGTTATGAAAAGCACTTTAAAAGAATTTATAAGCATGAGTGCCGATGATAAATACGAAATAAAACGTTTAAAAGATCAATCACTTTTAACAACGGAAGTCATTAATAAAATGCTCACAACCGCTAGGTCTAAACTTGGCTTACATTACGACCTTAGTTTTAGCTGGGATGACACCGAAATGTATTGTTCTGAATACGTTTGGAAGATCTACAAAAACGCCTTAAATGTAAGCGTAGGTTCTTTAAAACCATTAAAAGAATTTGACCTCACCCACCCTGCCGTTAAAGCAAAACTCACAGAGCGTTATGGTAAAAATATTCCTTTAAATGAAAACATGATCTCTCCGGGAGATATGTACAACTCAGATTTGTTGCAATAAAAGATCAGATCATTAAAAACGCCAATAAAGTCAATGCGTTCATAATTGAAATTGATATCAGAGAATGTGAGTTTTGGTTAAGATCAAAAGAGAAACAAATGATGCAGATTATTCCTAAAAAACCAGACAGGAATAATATTGGACTTGCGCGCAAAATCCGATAATAATTATCAGATGTTTCGATGTAGGCTTTTATCTCCTTTTGTAACAAGTAATCTTTGCAAACTCTAAAGGATGAATACTTTTTGGGCGCTTCAATAAATTCGTTTACTACTAATGTATACTCTTTATCATTCACATCAATAAACTCAATTTCAGATATTTTTCTCTGACCATTTTCGTTCATTTTATCAATATTGGTTACCGTTACACTTTTAGAAAAATGCATTTTAGAATTACATGGTCCGTAAAACGAAATGATTAATTCGCAAAAAATAAAAAAACAGAAAATATTAAAGGAATTTAAAAACTTAAATGTGAACGACTTTTTAAATTTCTGGAGCTTATTAAACTCACGAATCTTTTTGATCTCAATTAATTCAGCTACTTCCTCGGGGGTTAAAGGAACACGTGGGGGTCGTTTTCTTCCTTCTTCTCTCATTTAGCTGCAAGTGTTTAATTTAATTGTATTTGAAATCGCTTACTAGCGTTTAGCAAAAGTATATTTACTAATAACTACTGCTTAAGATTTATTTTTTCGTCCACTAAATAACTATTTCTAACGGGACTATTTCTTAATATCAATTCGCCAATAAAACCAGCTAAAAACATCATACTGCCAATTATCATGCAGGTTAATGCAATATAGAACGAAGGACGCTCAGTTATTAATCTAGCAGCGTGATGTGTGTATGCGCAATATAATTTATAAGCGCCTAAATAAAAGGCAAAACTAAAGCCAACTAAAAACAATAATGTACCAACCAAACCAAAAAAATGCATTGGACGTTTACCAAATTTTGAAGTGAAGGTGATGGTTAACAGATCTAAAAAACCGTTTATAAATCTATCCCAGCCAAATTTACTTACGCCATATTTACGGGCTTTGTGTTGCACTACTTTTTCGCCAATATTGCTAAAGCCTGCAGCCTTAGCCATAACAGGAATAAAGCGATGCATCTCACCATAAACTTCAATACTCTTTACTACTTTTTTCTTGTAAGCTTTTAAACCGCAATTCATATCATGCAGTTTAATACCGCTAATTTTTCGGTTGGTCCAGTTATATAATTTAGAAGGTAAATTTTTTGTAAAGGCGTTATCGTAACGTTTTTGTTTCCAACCACTCACAAGATCGAATCCTTCTTCGGTAACCATTTTGTATAGTCCTGGTATTTCATCCGGACTATCCTGAAGATCGGCATCCATGGTAATTACAACATCACCTTGTGCAGCTTCAAAACCTAAATGTAAGGCAGGAGATTTACCGTAATTACGACGGAATTTTATTGCTTTAACAGCTGTATTTTTTTGCGCTAATTTTTCAATTATTTGCCACGAATTATCCTTACTACCATCATCAATAAAAATGATCTCATAAGAATAATTATTCTCATGCATTACTTTTACGATCCAGTCGTGCAATTCCGGTAAAGATTCCTCTTCATCTTTAAGAGGGATAATTACAGATATTTGACAAGTAGAACTCATTAAGCTTTTACTTCAGCGTATTTGGTCATAAACTCCATAACCTTATCAACCATTTCTGAGCTTCCTAAAAACAAAGGAGTACGTTGATGTAGTTCGGTAATTGGCACTTCCATGATACGCTTATAGCCTGTAGTTGCTTTGCCACCGGCTTGTTCGATAATAAAGGCCAAAGGATTACATTCATACAATAAACGTAATTTACCATTTGGTGATTTGGTTGTAGTTGGATAGATATAAACACCACCTACAATTAAATTACGATGAATGTCTGCCACACCCGAACCGATGTATCGTGAAGAGTATGGGCGATTTGTTGCTTTGTCCTCTTCCTGACAGTATTTAATATATTTTTTTACACCTTCAGGAAAATGTAAATAATTACCTTCATTAACAGAATATACATTGCCTGCTTTAGGAGTTTGCATTAATGGATGCGATAAACAGAACTCACCAATACTAGGGTCTAATGTAAAACCATAAACCCCTTTACCTGTAGTATATACTAACATACAGCTAGAACCATAAATAATATATCCTGCAGCAACTTGCTCAGTACCACGTTGCATAAAATCTTCGATAGTACCTGGACCGCTTAAAGAAGTACGACGGTAAATAGAAAAAATAGTACCAATAGATACATTTACATCAATATTTGACGAACCATCTAACGGATCCATTGCTACAACGTATTTAGCATTTTTAGAGATCTCAGAATCAATAGGAATGATCTCATCATTCTCTTCACTTGCAATGGCACAAACCTCGCCACCTGCCTTTAAAGCAGCTATAAATTGCTCATTAGCAAAAATATCTAATTTCTTAACGCGTTCACCTTGAATATTTGTATTTCCGGTTTCACCTAGTATTTCAACCAAACCTGCTTTTGTCACCTCACGGTTAACAATTTTTGCCGCAATACCAATATCACGCAATAAACGAGAAAGTTCACCTTTAGCAAATGGAAAATCTGTTTGTTTTTCGATTATAAACTGACCTAATGTTTGTACCTTCATTCTTAAGAATTTAATTAAGATTCAAAAGTAAAAAAATTAATGAATAAAGAGTAACCTTATTACAAGTAATTGTTAGAAAATTAAGGTAAAAACTAAAAATCTTTAGTTAGAAACTCGCGCCAATCGCTAAGATTAGCGATCACTTGTAGTTGACGGTAGTGGTAATGAAATTTTTCCTCTTCCGTTTGAGAATTAAGAACGTTAATACGGTATTTATCAAAATTAGATAAAGCAAATCTCTCCTCTGCGGATAATTTCACTCCGCTGAATTCTTTGTCGCGGATATCATTAATACTCGTAACAAGGCCTGTGTTTGTCTTGCTAAGTAATTTTGTAATAAAGTCAGTATTGGTGTTCACATCACAAATATAACTTTTAGGATTCTGATTGTTAAATATATTCGCCTATTATACTAACATTCGACTGTTAATTGCGTTTATTGTTAGACGATTTAATAATTTTACATAAATGAACAACAAACTTAAAATTGCACTCCTGCTAATTATTTCTTCCAGCCTAATAAACGGGCAGAAACCTTTTAAGGAAGAGGTTTTCTGGGCTATTTGGCACCCGGTTGCTGCAATTAAGGTAAAGAAAATGTATTCTAAAGCTTATGAAATTTACAAGCAACCATCCACAAAAACAGCATTAGATAGTTTTAATAATGGCGGTAAATTAGATGCATTTAGGCATGTTTTTTTTATGGCCACATTTGCCCAAAAAATTAAACTAAAGAAACTTAAAAAATTAGGCGTTGCTCATGAAAAAGGAAATTATCGACAATTTAAAAAAGGCCAAAATGAAGAAGGTGAAAAACCAGATAGTTTAAGTAATGTTATGGACTTGAAAAATAATGAGCTTGGATTAAAAATTGGTTCAGAAAACAAAAACTTATCCTTGGTTGAATTAAAACAAAACGTAATACAACAGATAAATGAAGGTAAAGCGCTAATTATATTGCGTAACGCAAAAGGACTTTACCTTGACTGTAATAACTCTCCTTTAGACCTTAAATTATACACCCATAATTGGTACATACCAAAATGTTTGGTTCAGTCAAACCAAAATTACATCGATTGAATTTGATCAAAAGTCAATTTACAGTTGATCCATTCACCATCTAAATTAGCCTGGTATTTTTTATAGAATTCAATTGCCGCGGTATTCCAATCTAACACCTGCCACTCCATTCTGCGAACTTTTTGAGCTTTGGCAACCTTAACAACTTCATTAAATAATAATTTACCATAACCATTCTTACGTTCGCTTTCGGTTACTATTATATCTTCTAAAAACAAACACTTGCCTTTCCAGGTAGAATATTTATAATAATAAAGTGCAATACCTACTATCACATTTGCCTTTTCTAAAACAAAAAAATCAAAGATCTTATCTTGTCCAAATCCCCAATTCACCATTTCATTTACACTCACCTCTACTTCGTTAGGGGCGTTCTCAAAAACAGCTAATTCCTTTACTAATTCAAGTACACGAGGCAGATCGTTTTGTACTCCTATTCTAATTGTTGCAGACATATTATTGTGAAAATTTTTTCTTTAAAATTACTTTTTGAAGGATACGTTTAATGATCAATTCCGCTAGAACTTCTTCAAAATCGATAGTGGAATTTTTTAACTGATAATTTTTAATTTGAATTTCACTAATATCAATGCGATATAACAAATTTGATAAAAGCGAATTGGATTTTAATAAAGGTTTTAATTCTATTAATAAAGCATCTTTTAAAAGTTCGAATTGAGAAGGCAAATGATCAATAAAATCGGTGCTTAAACTGCAGCTGTCAAAATCTTTTTTTAACTGCACTTTAAACAGATCAAATAAATTTTCTCGAATTAAATAATTATTTACGTCTAATTCTTCCATATTTACTGCTTTAATAATAAGCGTTCAACCGGTTTTTTATTAATGATGTGCGATTCGATAATTTCTTTAACATCATCTTTTTTTACACCAACATAAAACGTTCCATCAGGATAAATAGCCACGGTTGGTCCAAAATCGCAAATTCCCAAACAACCACTTTTATTGGCGCGAGTCTTTAAATTTACATTAAGATCTTTTAACTGTTTTTTAAACTCTGCCACTAGCCCTAAACCATGAACCTCACCACAACTCAAGCGTTCGTGCCCGGAGCGTTGATTAGTACAAACAAATATATGAATATCAAAAACCATAAACTTTATATAATAACTGTTGTTTTAACTTAAGTATTGTTAACTTTAAAGATATGTCAAAGATATTAATTACCGGAGGAAGTGGATTAGTTGGGAAAGCGATTTCTGAACTTTTATTAAAAAAAGATCATGAGCCTGTTTGGCTTAGTCGCGAATCGGGCTCTTTTAAAGGGATTAAAAAATATAAATGGGATATTTCTAAAAACCATATTGATGAAAATGCCTTTGAAGGAGTTGAAAGCGTTATTCATTTGGCAGGCACCGGCATTGCTGATAAGCGCTGGACTACAAGCTACAAACAACAGATCATCGACTCACGTGTAAAAAGTGCAGAATTACTATTTAATCATATTTCCAAAAATAATATTAAACTAAAAACCCTTATTGGTGGCAGTGCTATTGGTTATTACGGTGCTAGTCAAAGCGAAAAGATATTTACAGAAAGTGATGAGCCTGGAACAGATTTTTTAGCTGAGAGTTGCGTTTTATGGGAAAAGAGCTACCAACCCTTTATTAATGCAGGTATTAGAACATCTATTATAAGAACCGGTGTTGTATTAAGTAACCAAGGGGGTGCTTATGCAAAAATGGCACCTGCTTTTAAATATGGATTTGGTGCAGCTTTGGCCAGCGGCAATCAATTTTTTCCTTGGATACACATTAACGATATTGCAGGTGTTTTTGTGCATACACTCTTTAACGAAACCACAAATGGTATTTACAATGCAGTTGGTGCTGAATTAATTACCAATAATGATTTTTCAAAACAACTGGCTAATAGTTTTAATAAACCTTTTTTCTTGCCCAATGTCCCAAAATGGGCATTAAAACTGGCAATGGGCGAAGGCGCAGCAATGGTTACAGAAGGGTTGAAGATCAGCAATCAAAAAATCATAGACAGTGGTTACAAATTTGAATTTGAATCTCTTGAAAAAACCTTGAAGGATCTGGCAATTAAATGAATTCCATTAATCTAGTTTGTCACATCGAGTAGAAAATTCTGCCTCTTTGAATTTTAGTATCGAGACGCATTTTCAAAATTGTTCTGGATAAAATTTTTCGCGGGAACTAAGGCGAAAAATCGCTCGAACAGACAAATACATGCCGGCTAATACAACCATTTAAGCTGTTTTACATCAAAGTAATGCGGTCGTTCGTAATTATCTTTAAGCCATAAAAGCCCGTCGTTACTGATTCCCTGAACAAACATCGTTTTTATTTCACCATCTATCTCAAAATCCATCCAATTATTTAACCTGAAAAAATGTTTTAAATACTCGGCTTTTATTTGATCGAACTTATTGTTTTTTAGCTGCAAATAGTGCTTTTCAAAATGCTTACAAAACAACTCTAAAACACTATCCACCATTACATCTTTGTTTAATAAGATCTTTAATGAAGTGGCATTATACTGTTCATCAAAAATTGTTTGATTGACATTAAAACCAACACCAACAACACTCCAACTTAATTGTGTATTTGATACGTTGTTTTCAATTAAAATACCGGCAATTTTCTGTTTATTTACAATTATGTCATTAGGCCATTTAATTTTTATGTCAAATTGGCTACTGTCCAATAATTCAGCCAATGCGTCATAACAAGCCAAAGCCGATATTTGATACAAATAATGCTGATTTTTAAGGTCTAAAAAAGTAGGTTTTAAAACTAACGAAGCCGTTAAATTGCTTGTCTTTTCGGTCTTCCACACGCTTCCCCTCTGTCCTCTTCCTTCTGTTTGTTCGGCTGTGTGAACAATGGTTCCCTCGGCAAGGTTAACGTTCTTTAACATCTCTATGGCATAAGAATTGGTACTATTAACTTGTGGTAAAAAAATTACGTTTCTACCTATAAATAATGTTTCCATTAAACCAAATAAGATTAAATTTGTTCTTTAGTGTAAACCTAGTAAATTTAATTAAAAGTCAAGCGACAAAATAAATAATATGGCCAAAATTCCGGTTAAAAAAACTGCAGCAAAAAAAACAACTAAAACTGCTGTAAAGAAAACAGAAACTGCTAAAGCAGCACCAGCAAAAAAAGTTGCAGCAAAAAAAACAGTTAAAACTAAACTTGGTTTTGCGGCCGTTCCGAAAAAAACAGTAAAGTCTAAACCAACGTTTGGAAAAAAACCAATTACCAAAACTCCTATTACTGATAAAGAAAGAGAGTTTCGTGAGGCTAATCTAATTGCCAATTCAGAAAATAAAAAGAAACCGGCTTCTACAAAAAGACCAAAAAAATCTTCTACCCCTAAACAAACAACTAGCTTGTTAGACGCTATTGTTGAAGGTATGGAAGAAAGAAAAGCAAAAAACATTACTATTTTAAACATTAGTAAATTAGAGAACCGAGTAACCGATTACTTTGTTATTTGCGATGCTGATAGTAAAACACACGTTAAATCAATTGCAGACAGCGTTGAAGACATGGTTATAAAATTAACTAACGAAAAAGCTTATCACACAGAAGGACACCAGAACAGCGAGTGGATCTTAATAGATTATATAAATATTGTTGTGCATGTATTTTTACGCGAAACCCGCGAATTCTATAATATAGAAGGCCTTTGGGGCGATGCTGAGATCACAACAATTAACAACTAACTTTTACACTGATAGAAAATTAAAATGAGCGATACACAAAATACGGAACCTACTCCAAACGAATCAAACAACAAATCCAATTCATCTGAAGAGGAAAGAAAAAAGCAATTTGAGCGAATGAAAGAAAAATTCAGTCGCCCGGGTTCTAATTTTGGCGGAGGCAATAAAGGCGGCGGTAACAGCGGCAACAATTTTTATTGGATATACGGCGTTGTAATTGCCGTATTACTTTTTATTGTTTTTTATGGCAATGGCTTCACCCCTCGTTTAGCAGAAGTTAGTCAAGGTAAATTTTACCAAGACATGCTTGCTAAAGGCGATGTAAACGATGTTGTAATTGTAAACAAAACAATTGCTCGTATTTACATTAATCCCGATAGCGCTGCAACTTGCAACCGTTATAAAGATCCTAAAACAGCCAAGTCATTATTCCCCGATAAAAAATATCCGGGTCCACATTATTTTATCACTGTTCCTTCTATCGATAATTTAATGCTTGGAATGGAAAAAGTGCAGAACGAAGCCGGCATCCCAAAAGAAAAGCAAGTGTTTGCCCGTAGCATCGAAGAAACAAATTGGATGAGCGATCAATTACCTTGGTTATTACCTATAATTATTATGGTTGTGCTTTGGATATTTATGATGCGTCGTATGGGCGGTGGCGGCGGAAGCGGCGGACCGGGACAAATATTCAACATCGGAAAATCTAAAGCCACATTATTTGATAAAGACTCTAACGTTAACATCACATTTAATGATGTTGCAGGTTTAGGTGGTGCTAAAATGGAAGTTATGGAGATCGTTGATTTCCTTAAGAATCCAAAAAAATATACCGACTTAGGAGCAAAAATTCCTAAAGGTGCATTATTGGTTGGCCCTCCGGGTACCGGTAAAACTTTATTAGCTAAGGCTGTTGCAGGCGAAGCAAAAGTTCCTTTCTTCTCATTAAGCGGATCGGATTTTGTGGAAATGTTCGTAGGTGTTGGTGCATCGCGTGTGCGTGACTTGTTTAAACAAGCAAAAGAAAAAGCGCCTTGTATTATTTTTATTGATGAGATAGATGCTATTGGTAGAGCACGTGGTAAGAACGCTGCTGCCGGTGGAAATGATGAACGTGAGAATACATTAAATCAGTTATTAACTGAAATGGATGGTTTTGGTACAAACAGCGGTGTAATTATTTTAGCTGCTACTAACCGTGCCGATATCTTAGACAGAGCCTTAATGCGTGCGGGTCGTTTTGACAGACAGATCTACGTTGATATGCCTGATTTAAATGAGCGTAAAGAAATTTTTGCGGTGCATTTAAAGAAAATTAAAATTGACGAGAGTGTACAAATTGATTTCTTGGCAAAACAAACTCCGGGATTTAGCGGAGCGGATATTGCTAACATTTGTAACGAAGCAGCTTTAATTGCTGCACGTTCAAACAAAAAAACAGTACAGAAACAAGATTTTTTAGATGCAGTAGATAGAATTATTGCAGGTTTAGAAAAGAAAAATAAAATTATAACTCCACAAGAGAAACGTGTAATTGCTTTTCACGAAGCAGGACACGCAACCGTAAGCTGGATGTTAGAACATGCTAGTCCGTTAATTAAAGTTACTATTGTGCCTCGTGGCCGTTCGTTAGGTGCTGCATGGTATTTACCGGAAGAGCGCCAAATCACTACCACCGAGCAAATAATGGATGAGATGTGTGCGGCCTTAGGCGGACGTGCAGCTGAAGAAGTTATTTTCGGTAAAATAAGCACAGGTGCTTTAAGTGATCTTGAAAAAGTAACTAAGCAAGCATTTTCATCTATTGTGTATTATGGCTTAAATGATAAGATCGGTAACATTAGTTATTATGATAGTTCGGGACAAGGCGATTACGCATTTAGCAAGCCTTATAGCGAAAGTACAGCAAGAACGATAGATGAAGAGGTTAAAAAAATGACCGATATTGCTTATGCTAAAACAAAACAAATTTTAATTTCTAATAAAGATAAACTGACTTTACTGGCTCAAAAATTATTAGAGAAAGAAGTTATTTTTAAAGAGGACTTAGAAGAGATCTTTGGTAAACGTCCATTTGATAAAGCAGAAGAAGTTGTTGCACCAAAAATTGAAACGCCAACTCCTCCGGCAGATACAACCACTACAAACACACCACCAAAAATAGATAGTTTGTAAGAAATAATTTGTAAAATTTAAAAGCCCTGCAATTGCGGGGCTTTTTTGTTGTCTGTCATCCCGAGGAACGAGGGATCTAAATACAGATTCCTCCTATCGTCGGAATGACAATAGTAAAAGCAATAGCAAAAGATATATAATTTCTCGATAACAAAAATCATAAAACTGTCATCCCGAGGTACGAGGGATCTAAATACAGATTCCTCAATCGACATCCCGATAGTTGTCGGGACAGTGTGACGCCTATCGTCGGAATGACAATAGTAAAAGCATTAGCAAAAGATTTGTGATTTCTCGATTACAATAATTTAAACTGTCATCCCGAGGAACGAGGGATCTAAAAACAGATTCCTCAATCGACGGAATGACATTTGTATAAACTTTAGCAAGAGATTTTTAATTACTCATTAATAAAAAAGGCGAACCGTATCGTTCGCCTTTTTTAATTTTAAGTATTTATACCCTCACACCAAACACACACACATCATCTATCTGTTCTAACTCACCTTTCCAATTATCAAAAGTTTCTAAAAGTATCTGACGTTGTTCAATTAAAGGCTTGCTACTATTTTCAACTAATAAATTATTTAATGTTTTGTATTTGAATTTTTTACCTTTTGGACCACCAAACTGATCGGCAAATCCATCGGTATAAAAATAAAGCATATCACCTTTTTCAAAATCTATTTGATGTAATGTAAACGAATCTGTTTTTATACCTTTTCCAATTGGCATTTTATCTGCATGGCCATCCATCATTACGTTATTACGCACAATAACCGGAGCATTGTGTGCAGAGGCATAAGTAATTGTATTATTAATTTTATCAAAACAAATTAAAGTACCGTCCATGCCATCTTGACCACCCTCGTGCGATAAATTTTTAATTAAACGTTTTCTCACATAATTTAAAATCTCATGCGGCTCTTCAATTTTCTTTTCATTGATGGCTTCGTTAATAAAAGAAACATTTAAGATACTCATAAATGCGCCCGGCACCCCGTGTCCGGTGCTATCACACACTGCCAAATAAAACTTCTCACTTTTTGTTTCGGTTTCGTTTTTATTTACTACGCGGGTAGCCCAATAAAAATCGCCCGATACAATTGATTGAGGTTTAAATAAAACAAAAAAATCATTCAAATTTTTAGCTAAATAATCATTGCTTGGTAAAATGGTACTTTGTATTCTTTTGGCGTAATGAATAGAATCTACGATCTCTTTTTGTTTTTCTTCAATAACATCTTTTTGCTTTCTAACCTCTGCGGTACGCTCTGTTACTTTATCCTCGAGGTTATGATTAATATCCTGCAGATCGTGTATTAACTTACTAATAGAGACCTGCATTTTTTTAAAGCTTTGCGCTAAAATTCCTATCTCATCTTGTGTGCCTTGTTTAATTTCCACATCCAAATTTCCATCGGCTAACTCAAGTGCTTCTTTAGTTAATTCGTTTAAAGGTTTTGTGATTGCTCGCGACATGAAATACGAAACTGCAAATACGACAACTAACAATCCTAGAAATCCAACCAATATATTGTGTCGTAATTTTGTTACTTGATCAAACGCCTCTTCCTCATCGATCTCACTCATCAACACCCAATGCATATCTCCTATTTTTAAAGGCTTGTAAGCCGAAAGCACCGAAACACCTCTGTAATCAGGAAAGATCTTTGTTTCAGCCATGCCGCTTAAAGCTTCTTTTGTACCAAGTGTTTTAACTGTTTGAAGTCCTATAGAACTTTTGTAATTTTTAATTTTATCAATTACATTTTTATCTACATTAATATCGGCAAGCATTTTAAAATAGTTTGTGCTGTCTTCTAACAAAAAGCGAGATTGATTTCGAAGCGTAAAATCTTCTCCTACAATATAGGTTTCACCGGTATTTCCTAAACCAACATTTTTCCAATTTTGTTTATTGGTCATTATATCGTTTATTTTATCAATTGGCATTTGAAATGCAAGCACACCAATTTTCGTATCTCCGTCATAGATCGGACAAGCAATAAAGGATGAGTGGGCGTTATACGAAGGGTGATAAGGAGCAAAATCTACTTGCTGCACAAAATCCTTTTTATTATTTTTTGCTACCGACGCAAATGCCAGGGCGAGATTTGTATTTTTAAAAGGTCCATTAATTAACGAAGTTGCAAAATCAACTTCTTTATAAACAGAGTAAACAATATTTCCGGTTTCGGTATCAATTAAAAATATATCGTAAAAACCGAATTTTTCGGCAAAATTTCTCAATATCTGATGGTACTTGGCATGTGTTGAGCTATATGAACTTTTATCGTTAGAGCGAATTAAATTTTCTTTCTCGCCAATTTTATTGGGATTACTTACATAATACAGATCGGTTAAAATTACACTGGTCTTGTTATATGCTACTTCGTCTTTAAGATCAGCCCTTGGATAAATATTTTTATTTAATCTTGGTAAAAACTCCTTACTAATATATTCATCACCTCTTTTTTTAATGTTTTCAAACTCTTCATTGCTATATTTAATTTCGTTTTCAATGGAGTTATATCCGGTTTCAAATTCCTTCATGGCTTCAATAACCATAGGACTTTCGGCCATAGTTATGATCTGGTCATTTATGAGTTGAAAATAATCTTCTATCTGCCCTGCTTTTAATTCTCTAAATGCAGTCAGTTTATCAAAGGATTGTTTTTGTAAAGCGTGCTTCGCCCGAAAATAACTGATAAACCCAATAACCACCATTGATAAAAAAGCAATTAAGAAAAAGGTGATGGCAAGCTTGGATCCTATCTTCATGATTCAACAATAAGTTTATTAAATTAATGAATTAAATTTAGCGTATTATTCTAAATAAAAAAAGCGAACCGTATAAGTTCGCTTTTTCTTTTATCAATGTAAATCTGTTAGATCAGTGTCATCTGTATTCTATCACCTAAGCAAATTTCTTCTCGAATTCTTTCATTACATCTACTAATGCTTGTACGCTTTCTAAAGGCAATGCATTGTACATAGATGCTCTGTATCCACCTACATCTCTGTGTCCGCGAATACCGCTAATATTAGCTTCATTCCACATTTTATCAAATTCAGCTTCTAATTCAGGTTTTGTAGTTAAAAAGCATGCATTCATATTACTGCGGTCTTCAACAGCCGTTGTACCATAAAATAAAGAGTTTCTATCGATCTCATTATACAAACAATCTGCTTTTTGCTGATTGATCTTTTCTATCCAAGCAACACCGCCGTTTTTCTTTAACCAACGTAAAGTAAGTAAAGTAACATAAATAGGAAACACAGGAGGTGTATTGTACATACTGCCACCTTTAATATGCACCTGGTAATCTAGCATCGATAACATTTTGCGTCCGGTTTTTCCAAGAATATCTTTCTTAACCATAACCATTGTACTTCCAGCAGGCCCAATATTTTTTTGAGCACCTGCATAGATCAAATCAAAATCTTTTGCATTTACTTTTCTGCTAAAAATATCAGAACTCATATCACACACCAATGGAACGTTTACTTTTGGAAACGATTTCATTTGGGTTCCAAAAATGGTATTGTTGCTGGTAATATGTAAATAATCTGCATCTGTAGGAATTTCATACCCTTTAGGGATGTAGTTAAAGTTCTTGTCTTCTGATGAAGCAATTACTTTTGTGTTACCAATAATTTTAGATTCTTTAATTGCTTTGCTTGCCCAAACACCGGTGTTTACATAAGCTGCATAACCTTTTTCGGTTAATAAATTATATGGTACCATGGCAAATTGTAAACTTGCGCCACCACCTAAATAAACTACCTCATACTCATTACCAACTTCAAACAATTCTTTAATAATAGATTGAGACTCTTCAATTACCGCTTCGTAATTTTTACTACGGTGCGAAATTTCTAACAGTGATAAATTTAAATTATCAAAATTGATACAAGCTTCTGACGCTTGTTTTAAAACCTCCTGAGGTAAGATTCCGGGACCGGCACTAAAGTTGTGAATTTTTGTCATAGTTTATATTTTTAAATTTTAAATATGCTTTTCAAATATGGCTTAAAATTAATAAAATGTTTAGTCAGAGAGTAATTTAATTACGCCGTTATTTAAAGTAATTATAAATAATTTTCCATTTACAGGCTGAATGTTGCTAATATCGCCAAAAACAAGCTCACCTGCCGCATTAATTAAATTCTCATTTTCTCCTTTTACAAGATAAAAACGGCGACTGATCTTTTGTATTTCGGCTATTGAAGAATAGACTTCTTTGCCCTGCGTATTTATTAATATAAATTTATCTTTTACTTGAACCAAAGCACAACTGTCTTTAAAATCACCTGCTTTATTGTATTTGTAAGGGATTGCAATATTTAATTTGCGATCAACATAACCGTATTTGTTTTTATTATTTACACGAATTAAACCGTTAGAAGCAAAATTAATTTCATCGTAAGTTCCAAATTCAATGCTGGTACGACCGTTGGCGTCAACAAACGATTGCTGTCCCTTTTTAAGCAATTTAAATATCTGTCCGTTGGTATAAAAATCAACCGATTTTTCCTTAAAAAAATCATAGCTAATAGAACTTAAAAAACAACCGCTTGCATTATAAAAACCATACAAATTATTAAGCACTACAATAAAAACAGAATTGTTTGCTTTTAAGATCTGATCATACTTTGTTTCTAATATCAATTTACCGGCAGAATTAATCAGACCGTAGGAATTACCAATTTTTACTACAGCAATTTTATCGGCATCAAAGTCCGAAAGCCAGTCAAATTCAGCCTTGTGAACATAACCATCTTTTGAAACAAAACCACTTTTTCCTTCTAAACGATAGTAGGCAAGTTCATTTTTAAAATCACCTAATTCTTCAAAACGAGGTTCAATAATGGTTTGACCAAAATTATTTACTGCACCGTATTTACCATTTTGTTTTACTGTGTAACAATTGTTAGAGATCTCATTAATTTCTTCGTATAGCGGTGAAATGATCTGTCCCTGACGATTAATAAAACACCATTGATTCCCATGTTTTACAGCGGCTATGCCGTTATTAAAATTATAAGCCTCAGTAAAATATTGATCAAAAGGATCTTTGTTCTCTTTATTAATAAAATAAACCGAATCGTTTTTATTCACTACCGCCAATCCTTCTGAAAAGGCTGATACAGCGTCAAATAGAGCAGGAATAATCAATGTCGCAGAAGTATCAATAAAACCAAAAAGGTCTTCCTTTTGATAAGGATATAACAACAGATTATTTAATTGAAGTTCTTTTAAAATAGAATTCTTTAAAGGAAATGTTGGGTTTTCGGCTAAGAATTTTTCGAGTTCTTCATTTGAATATGACTTAACCGTTAAAGCAAATAACAACTTCCAAGCCTCGGTGTATTGCGGTGCTAGTGGGTAATTGGTGACAAATAATTTTAATCCGTTTACATCTGAAGTTTCTTTATATATAGAAAATAATTTTTCGTAAGCCGAATTTAATAGAACGTTTTTAGGATTAACTTTTATAAAATTGATGTAAGACAATGAGGAATTATCTTTTGTAGACTCGTCATATATTTGTCTGTCAATTAGCAGCAAGGCTTCTGCAACAAGATCACTTTGAGGATGCGTAATTACAAACTCTTTGGTTTGTTTACTGTCATTATAACTCAGCGCTTCATTATAATCCAATTCGTCTCGTAAATAAATAACCTTGTTTAAGATCTTTTTGTTTGCCAAATAATTTTGCTTTAAAAAATTGGTGTAATTCAAAACGGATCTTTCTGTTTTAAGTCGCTCAAATCCTTTTACAGCAATAGAATCTACCAATTGAAGAATATACAGACTATCGATCTTAAAATTAAAAAACTCTTTACTCTCACGCTTTTTTAAAAATAAATTATAGCTTAACGAAGCATATTTTGCAGCCGAATCTAAATTATAAAAAGGATTATTGCTGCGGCTATAAATAGTTGCTAAACCATAAGATGAATAAGGGTCGTGTTTACATTTATAATTTTTAGAAAATATTTTTTTTGCCTTAAAATAATCGTGAATAGAAAGCGCTTGAAATCCATTCTCTAGTTTGGAGGCTTTTAGACTTCCTAAAAAAAGAACACATAAGAAGATGACAAAAAACCGGTGTATATTTAATTTAAAATTCAAGTATTGAGCAGGTGAAGTTTGTTATAATTTAAAAACTATCAAAGCTAAAAACTACAAATTATTACATATCTTTGTTGATAATTATGTTCACAACAGGAAGGATCGTTTTTACCTTATTTTTTTTAGTGATCTTTATCACTGGGTTGGTCTGGAGCTACCGTAAAGACTTAAAAACTATCAAAGTTCATTTTAAGAAACCCTACTTAGTTCTTATTGCAATAATAATGTTTTTAACATTTCTATTTATTATTGTTAAAATAAGGAAATTCATTTAAATACATCGATAAAATTGATATATTTGTCTACAATAAATAGTAATTACACAACGATGAAAAATTTCTTGATCTTAACATGCTTTCTGGGTTTTAACAGCTTAATGAATTCGGCTACACTTGTTATTGAGGGAAAATACCAGAATAAAAATGTATTTGTACAAAATGCGTATGGCGTTAATGGTGTTGGTTTTTGCGCGCAAGAGATAAAAGTTAACGGAAAAATCACTACAGACGAAACTAACTCAAGTGCTTTTGAAATAGACCTGGCGGCATTACAATTAAAATATGGTCAAAAAGTTGTTATAGAGATCAGTCATCAAGAAAATTGTGTTCCTAAAGTTTTAAATCTTGAAGACTTAAAATCAAAACCAAGCTTTGAAATATTAACCATGAATGTTTCTCCGGCCGGTGTTTTAAAATGGACCGCGAAAAACGAATCCGGTTCTTTACCTTATATCATCGAGCAATTTAAATGGAACAAATGGATTCCGGTTGGCGAAATGGATGGAATTGGAAGTCCTGAAAATCATGACTATTCTTTTCAAGTTACCATGCACAGCGGAGAAAATAAATACCGCGTTAAGCAAAAAGGTTTAAACTCATTTTCAAAATATTCTCAAGAAGTTAGTTTAAAATCTACAACAGAAAAACCTTCATTTGCAATTCCAAAAACCGGTAAAAGCATTGATTTTAATATGGAAACAGCCTACGAAGTATTTGATGCTTATGGTGACGTTGTTAAAAAAGGTTTTGGTAATATTATAAATATTGAAAACCTTAAAAAAGGAAAATACTATTTGTGTTATGATAACACAATGACAGATTTTACTAAGTAATTTTAACTTCTTGCTAAAATTGTTTTTAGCTCGCTAAGTATCATAGCTGTTGCACCCCAAACTTTATGACCCTCTACCAAAAAGTAGGGGGTTTTTATTTTATTTCCATCTACCTCTACCGTTCCATGCTCAATCAATTTTTCATCTAACAAATTATTAAGCGACAACTCTAAAACGTTTTTCACTTCTCGTTCATGAGGCACCATTGGAGGATTAATTATTTTGCAGAATCCTATGTAAGGCTCCACCAAAAAACCACTTACCGGAATGTATAAAGACGTAAGCTTTCCAATAATTTCTATTTCTTCTCGTAAGCCTATCTCCTCAAAACACTCTCTAATAGCCGTGTTCTGCAAGTTCTCATCCCCATCCTCATATTTACCTCCCGGAAAACTTATTTGAGCGCTGTGTGCGCCTAAATAAGGCAAGCGTTCAATTAAAGGAATAAATAAATTGTTTTTATCGTCACTGCAAAAAAGGATCAATACCGCACTTGGCCTGTATTGCCCGACTTCTAAACTCGCCAGATCTATTCGAGGCCTAGAAACAGGTGCCATAAGGTATTGCGCCTCAATTCCGGGAAGAGCCGATAGCAGTTCTATTTTAAGTTTATTTAGAAGTAGTTCCAAAACAAATAGCAAAATTAAGGGTTAAATTAAGTAAATTTGCAGCACAAATTATGAGTGAATTTAAATTAAATACAATAGAAGAAGCTTTAGAAGATCTTCGTAAAGGTAAGGTTATAATTGTTGTTGATGATGAAGATCGTGAGAATGAAGGTGATTTTATTACCGCAGCTGCCAATGCAACTCCCGAAGTAATAAACTTTATGGCCACTCATGGCCGCGGCTTGATATGCACTGCCATTACCGAACAAAAGGCAAAGGAATTACAATTAGATATGATGGTGAGTTCTAACACAAGTACTCATGAAACCGCTTTTACAGTATCAATAGATCTATTAGGATTTGGTTGTACAACAGGTATTTCGGCATCAGACAGAAGTAAAACAGTTTTAGCATTAGTAGATCCAACCAAAAAAGCAAGTGATTTTGGAAGACCCGGACATATTTTTCCTTTAAAGGCAAAGGAAGCAGGCGTATTACAAAGAACAGGTCATACAGAAGCTACCATAGATCTTGCACGATTAGCAGGCTTTGAGCCTTGTGGTGCATTAGTTGAAATTATGAATGAAGACGGAAGTATGGCGCGCCTACCCGATCTTGTAAAAATTGCAGAGCGTTTTGATCTTAAAATAATTACCATAAAAGATCTTATCAGTTACCGTTTGGCTAAAGAATCAAACGTTGACCGCATAGTTGAAGTTAAGATGCCAACTAATTGGGGAGACTTTGATCTGGTTGCTTATAAAGTAAAAACTACAGGTCAAGAACACATGGCTTTAATTAAAGGCTCATGGCAAAAAGATGAACCGGTTTTAGTACGTGTACACTCTAGTTGCGTTACCGGTGATGTTTTTGGAAGTTGCCGCTGCGATTGTGGTCCGCAATTACATGCTGCTATGGAAATGATAGAAAAAGCCGGAAAAGGTGTTATCGTTTATATGAATCAGGAAGGGCGCGGCATTGGTTTATTAAATAAATTAAAAGCATACAAACTGCAAGAAAACGGCAGAGATACCGTTGAAGCAAATATTGAACTTGGTTTTAAAATGGATGAACGCGATTACGGCATTGGTGCACAAATTTTACGCGACCTTGGTGTAAGTAAAATTAAATTAATGACCAACAATCCTAAAAAGCGCGCAGGTCTTATTGGTTATGGTTTAGAGATAATAGAAAATGTTCCGCTTATTATTACACCCAACCCACACAATGCAAAATATTTGCAAACCAAAAAAGATAAAATGGGTCACTCTATTTAATTACTCTTTATAAAGACCTGTCAGGTTTCTCATAAACACAGTTAAAACCTGACAGGTCTATTCTATATAATCCTGATCATTCAGAAAATGTTATATTTGTTACTATCAGCGTTAAATGAGAGTAATTAAGATCTATATTTTTTTTCAAATTGTTTTTATAGGAAATATTTTTTCGCAAGGAAGTGAAGATTTTAATCTTAAGCTTCCAAACACAAAAATCTCATTTAGCAATTTCAATATTTTAAATGTAATTGATCAAAGAAGTGATACCACTAATATTGGTTTTTTATATGGTACTATTTTAAACAAAACCATTTTTGTTCAACCTAGCATTCCATTTTCATATCAACTTCAAAGTATTGTTTATCAATCTTCTGATTCAAGTAATTCGGGTGAATTATTAATTCAAATAAGAAAGATGAAGTTTATACAACGCACTTCACTTTATGATGATAACGCAATCTTTTTTTTTAGAGCCAATCTCTACAAAAAAACCGAAAATAATTTTGAAAAATTAGCATACATTGATACCCTTCTTATTGTACCAAATTCTGACCCTATTAAAACAATAAAAGGAGAGGCTAGTAATGTTGTCACAAACTTTCTTTTAAAAAACATGCAAATTTTACCAGTTGATGAAAAAAAGCAATCATATTTCGAAGTTCTTAAAATTGATAGTATTGAAAAAAGTAAACTAAAAGCTTATTGTGTTAGCGAATATATTAATGGAGTTTACATGAATTTTGAATCTTTCAAAAATCAGTCGCCAAACTATACAACTACCAAAATAAAATTTAAAAATAAAAGTATTAAAAAAGTAAAAATATTAAACGCTGAAGGAAAAAAAATTAAATTACAGAATAAAGAAATATTTGCTGTAGTTGAAAATGGAAAAATTCACATATCTGCTGAATATGGTTATTGCACACTATACAGATTTAACGGAGATTTTTATTTTATTGGTCGCGCAAAAGTTTCACGAGACCCTGTGGAGTCAGTTCTTTTGGCTGTGTTTCTCCCAGCAGTACCTTTAATTATTGCGGCTCCTGCGATAATTGCAGCATCGCAAAGTAATAAACCATATTTTGAAATTAAAATAGATCATGTTGATGGATCTTTTATGAGGGTAAAACAACTAAATAGCTATTGATCCAAAAACTAAGATTAAAATAAAAGACCTGTCAGTTTTCTCTTAAACACACTTTAAAACCTGACAGGTCTGAAGAAATTATTTTGCAGGCAATAAGGTTGCCACGCACTCACCAAAGCCTAAACGGATGCCGTCTTTTTCGCAGTAACCACGAATAATGATAGTATCATTATCGTTCACAAATTTACGTTGCGTGCCATCTTTTAATGTGATTGGTTTAGTTCCGCGCCAAGTCAATTCCATCATACTTCCGTACTCACTTGGATCAGGACCGCTAATAGTACCGCTTCCCATTAAGTCTCCTACATTTACATTACAACCGTTTACAGTATGGTGCGCTAATTGTTGCTCCATGGTCCAATACATATATTTGTAATTAGAGGTACAGATCTTATTCTCTTCACCATTTTGTGGTTTTAAGAATACATCTAATTTAATATCTAAATTTTTATCGCCTTTGTATTCAAGGTATGGAAACACTTTTGGATCTTGCACATATCCTTTTGTTCTAAAAGGCTCTAATGCTTCCAGTGTTACTATCCATGGAGAAACTGTACTCGCGAAATTCTTTGAAAGAAAGGGCCCTAAAGGAATGTATTCCCATGTTTGAATATCACGTGCGCTCCAATCATTAAACAACACCATACCAAAAATATGATCGTCTGCTTGTTCTGTACTAATGCTGTCTCCCAATTGAGTAGACTTACCAATAACAAAAGCAGTTTCTAACTCAATGTCTAATAATTTACTCGGACCAAATACCGGAGTTTCAGAATCAGCAGCCTTTTGCTGTCCTTTTGGGCGATGAAAATTTGTACCCGAAACCGTTACAGAAGAAGCTCTGCCATGGTAACCAACCGGAATGTATTTCCAGTTTGGCATTAAAGCATTTTTGGGATCGCGTATCATTGTACCTATGTTTGTTGCGTGATCGATACTGCTGTAAAAATCAGTGTAGTCGCCAACACTAACAGGCATAAGCATTTTAACGGCACTTTGCTTTTTAAAGATCGTATCAAATAATTTTTTATCCGTTTTTAAAACAGAATTTTCATCGCATAAGATCTCGATCAATTTATTTCTAACACCATTTGTTACGGTTTTTCCTAAGGCTATAAAAGCGTTAAGATCTTTTTCGGCAAGAACAGAGCGGTTAATATTTAAAAGATCAAGAGATTCTAATTCGAACAGATCAATAATATAATCGCCAATTGCAGAGCACGCATGGTGTTCAACTTTAGCATCAGTATAAATTCCAAATGGAATATTGTGAATGGTGAAATCAGATTTAGGATCAACTTCGATCCATGTTTTTAAATTTTTAGTTGACATATTTATTTTTTATATGGTTTAATAATTAGCCTTAACGATTGATCAAAAGTAAAATACTTCCACATCCAATTTATAAAAACTAATAATTTATTTTTAACTCCTAAAATAAGCATTAAGTGCAGAAACATCCAAAACAACCAGGCAAAAAAACCTTGAAATTTAATAAAGGGAAGATCAACCACCGCAAGGTTTCTGCCTACAGTGGCCATACTGCCTTTATCGCTATATTCAAATTGAACAAGAGGCTGATTTGATTGAAAATTTAAAAGGTTTTTGTAAAACACATCCGCCTGATCATTGGCAACGGTAGCAACCTGTGGGTGACCATTGGGATATTTTTCGGTAACCATAAATGCAATATCTCCCAAAGCAAAAACATCTTTTAGTCCTTCGACTTCATTAAACCGATTTACTTTTATTCTGTTTCCTCTGGCTACGCAATTTTCGGGCAACCCTTTTATTAAATTACCTTTTACGCCTGCAGCCCAGATCAAATTTTTTGTTTGTATTTTATTTCCGTTCGAAAAAACAACTTCGCTCCCATCGTAAGATGTCACTTGCGTAGAGGTTAGTACGTTTACACCCAATTTGGTTAAATATTCCTGAGATTTAGTAGAGGCAGGTTCAGACATAACACCTAAGGTTTTAGGACCTGCTTCAACTAAATAAATATTCATGGCTTTAAAATCCAATTCAGGATAATCTTTGGGCAATACATTCCTTTTCATTTCGGCCAAAGCCCCGCTAACTTCAACACCGGTAGGACCTCCGCCAACAACAACAATGTTCAATAAAGCCTCTTTCGCATCTTTTGTTGCCACCAAGGCATCTTCTAAATTCTGCAGAATAGTGTTGCGCAAATTTAAAGCTTCACTAACCGATTTCATTGGTAAAGCATTTTCCTCAACTAATTTATTGCCAAAAAAATTGGTTCCGGCTCCGGTTGCGATCACTAAATAATCATAAGTAATATCGCCAATACCTGTTGAGATACTTTTAGTAATCGAATTGATACTCATCACTTCAATGCAACGCACATGAATATTTTTTTGACCTTGAAAAACTTTTCGAAGTGGAAAAGCTATGGAGCTTGGCTCCAGGCCGGAAGTAGCTACCTGATAAAACAGAGGTTGAAATTGATGATAATTATTTTTATCTATAAGCCAGATCTCGAAATTTTTATTTTTTAGTTTTCTGGCTAATCTTAATCCTGCAAAACCTGCTCCAATAATTACTATTTTTTTCATATTTACGAAGCGTTTTAATTTATATTCTCTAAACGGCTCGCTGCTTAATATTCTCTATCAACGCGGCCACCAATTCTTTATTCTTACTTTTAGAGCTTTGTGCAATTACTAAGGCTTTTGTAAGCGTATCTTCATCAATTGTACCTTCAGTATTTTCAACAACGGTTAATCCTTCAAGCGCTAATAATAAATTATCACTGCAAGCGATCTCTGTAAAAAACAAAAAATGTTTGGTAAAGTCAAGGCATGATTCCCAGCAGGCGGCTGCTAAAATAGTTTTTTCATCAACACGTTCAGCCTTTTTTATGGCATCAACCATTAATTCAACCGAATTGGATTCTTTTAATTTTAAAAAGATGGCTTCACTTTCTTGTCTTGTAATACCTTTCTCTAACAAGCCCTCCAATAGGTCGGCAGCAGTATTATCTTTTTTACTAAAGCCTTCTCTGGCAATAATTAAAGTGCTGTATTCTTCTTCGTCAAAAAGTTTTTTAGGATCAAAAGCATCCTCGTCTAATAATTCTTTAATAATATCACTCATTACAATAATTGTTTGATTATATCTTCAACCGAAACGCCTTCAGCTTCTGCCTTATAATTTAAAACGATACGATGACGTAAAATTGGCGTTGCTATAGCTTTTACATCTTCAATATCCGGACTGTACTTGCCATTTATTGCTGCATGCGCCTTGGCTCCAATAATTAAATATTGCGAGGCTCTTGGGCCGGCTCCCCATTGTAAATATTTTTTTGTAACCTCTGCAGTATACTCACTGTTTAAACGCGTTTTATTTACCAATTTAACGGCATACTCAATAACGTTATCTGCAACCGGAATTTTACGAATAAGATCCTGAAAGAAAACAATTTCTTGAGCATTAAGTATTTTGTTTAATTCAACCTTAATATTTGCAGTAGTTAGTTTTACCACTTGCAACTCTTCTGCAAACTTGGGATAATCTAACCACACGTTAAACATAAAACGGTCTAACTGCGCCTCCGGTAATGGATACGTTCCCTCCTGCTCTATTGGATTTTGCGTAGCTAAAACAAAAAATGGTGTATCTAAAATGTATTTTTTTCCTGCCGCCGTTATCTGGCGTTCCTGCATAGCTTCTAAAAGCGCTGCTTGTGTTTTTGGTGGCGTTCTGTTGATCTCATCGGCCAAAATTATATTTGCAAATAATGGTCCTTTAATGAATTTAAAATTTCTGTCCTCGTCTAAGATCTCGCTACCAATAATATCACTTGGCATTAGATCGGGAGTAAATTGAATTCTGCTAAAGGATAAGCCTAAAGCATCTGAAATTGTATTTACCAATAAAGTTTTAGCTAAACCCGGCACACCCACTAATAAACAATGCCCCTTACTAAAAACAGAGATCAAAACATTTTTTACTGTATCCTCCTGTCCAACTATTACCTTCGAAATTTCTTTTGTTAACTGATCGTATTTTTTTACAAAATCCTGTAAAGCTTCGGTATCTGATTTATACTGCATAATTAAATTTTATTTTTTAGTTTCTAATACTTTTTAAATTGATCTTCTAATAGAGAACAATGGCATTTAAACCAAAAATTAGTGTTTAAAGATAGGAATAAAAAATTAAAAAAGATTTAAGAATTAGCAGGGAAATAGGCCAAAAAAACAAAAACAAAAATACAAATTAGCATATTTAATAGCCGCCGGATGACGTTAAAGCTCTCCTTCTGTAAGTAAGGTTAAAATAATCGAGGATTTCGTTATAATTTTCAAGTTCGGTTTTAGTTTTATCGATATAATATCCAGGATTAATAACCTGAATATTTGAAGAAATACCTGACTTAGATTCCGGCACAAAGGCTACTGACCAACGCTCCTCATCAAGTTTATTTTTTATGACCCTGTAAACATAAATTTTTCCTTTTTGATACTTATTTTTGGCATCTAATTCTTTTATAAAAAGCAAACTATCTTTTTTTCCTTTATCCTTATCGTAACTCAAAATAGCTGCTAATTGTGTTTGGGAAGCAAGTACAGACTCCACCAAACTTTTTTGATCATAATATTTACGATCAAACTTATCAGTCAATTTTTCCTTTTCAAGTTCGGTATAAAAATAAGTGCGCGTAAATTTATTTTTAGAATAATAATTGATCAAAGTATCATTAATGATTACATTACTTTTTAATAAGTTAATAGCAACCGGCATTGCAATGTTTTGATTTTTTAGTTTTGACAATTTGGTAAAAAACTGTTTTGTTTTTTCGTCGGTTTTATAAAATGGAGATAAAACAATGGCGTAATTTACTAATGGATTTCTTCCAAAGGCATCCAAACTTGTTAAGTAATCAGACCCTTTAAATAAGGTATTATTTGTATAGCCATCCATACTTTGCTGAATCATTTCAGCCATTTCTTTTATTGGCTTATCTAAATAATCATAATCGCCATAATCACCCGAAGACTTTGCCGTAGAAGGATTATAGCGTTTTAATGCAAGATTTGCATCAGCAAGGATATTATCTTTTTGAGATAAGTAGTTAGGTGAAGTAATGATCTTTTTTTCAACCAATTCTGCCATTAAAGTATATACTGCATCTTTATACTCATCGTATTTAGTTAATACTAACATGCCGGGGAAAAAATTCTTACATAATTCTAACGAATCATGTAAAACTGCAAATACATCCGAAACAATGCTTACCTCGCCAACTAATGGTGTCTCACTTAATATAAGATTATTAAAGGCCGAGAAAGAAGCCGGCGTTTTTAGATAGGCTAAACCCTTAAGCATGCACAATTGCAGGTAAAAACTATCTGTATATTGTTTGTACAAATTTTTATAGGGTTCAATAATTTTATTGTTATTCATTGTACCGCCATTAACAAATAATTGAGCTCGACTATTTTCGCTAACCAAACTTAAATTTTTGCTTTGAATGAATTTAACAAACTCATCAAAATAAACTTTATTCATTATGATAGAGTTCTGAAAAGAAGTGTTGGCTCTTTGTCGGATAACGGTATCATTACTACATAGATCATTAAGTAATAAGTTGAATTTACTTTCGAAAATATTTTTACCAATAACAGAATCTTTAGGGGAAAAACTTTCCATAAAACTTTTTGTCCATCCCTTTAAACCAATTACAGAATCATAAGGAGCAATGATCTCTTGCATAATACCATCCTTAATATAGAACTTAACATCCATAACCCTTGAAGTTGCCGTATCTTTTAAAGTGCATTTATATGAATAAACCCCATCTTTGTTGGAGGTTACTTTATTAGTGACTAGCAAACTAGTGTTATTCTTTAATGAATTACTTATACTTTTTTCTATTTCATTAATATCGCGATAATCATAATCATTAAATTTTTCATAGGCGATATTTACATACTCATTACTGGAAGGTGAATAATAGGATTTACTGTTTGATCGATAATCGTAATCACTTAATTTTTTATCTTTTTTAATTTTAGCTTTTTCATATTCTTTTTGGTATGCCTCATTAAACTTACTAGTTGCGTTAACGGTAACCTCATCAAGCACTTTAAAATGAAGATCATTATCGGTAATTTGTTTTATAGGATTTATGAATTCAAAATCCGTTAACTTAAAGGAGGTGAAAATATCGCTAAAGAAACCACTTTCTTTTTCGGAAATAAAATACACCAAATAATAATGAACGCCTTTGATAAATAATTTTCCATAAAAATTAGAGCCAAGTTTATTTTTAGCTTTGAAATTTATACACGGCAGACCTTGCTCTTTTTTAATTTCACGAGAAATATTTTCGGTAAAGGCATAATTTTTTAAAATATTTTTAGAGAATAAATTCAATTCAAATGTGTCTTCCTCTAAGTACTCAAAATCATTGTAAACAGCGTGTTTTACGCCATAAAATTGTTTTTGTGCATTATTGTAGGCGTACAGATCTTCAATTAATCCTCTTGATGAAGCGCCACTGTTTTTTGTGTAAGAATAATTTGCAGGAAGCTTTACCGTAAAGCCTTTTGTGGGTGGAGAAAATTCTACATTACTTTGGCTTTTTGAAAAAAACTGAATTGAATTAAAAAATTGTTTTGCTTCACTGCTTGTGGCGTAACCTTGCTTACCTCCCAATTTAAACAAGATCATTTCAAGATCAGAGAAAAATATCTGATAATGCTGTTCATCGCCTCTGCGTGTTTTATTTACTAACTCATACCCCTTTAAGCCATTATTTGAAGTGATCTCTTTTTTTGAAATTATTTTTCCGGGAATGTTCTCAAAAAATAAACTGTCAACCTTTTGCATCATTTGAGAAATACTGGTATTAGAGAGTGGTCCGAAGTATTTCAATTTGGCAATAGTATAAAAAGAACCATTAACCATATCGGCATAAATAAAATACTTAACATTTTCAAAATTTACAATTTGAGTTGGTTTCCCGGGCAAATTCATTGACACGGAAGAATCGCTAATAAAATGTTTTTGAAATGTTACCGGCTTTACTAAAGCGTCTAACTCATCGCGGGTTGCATCGCTCTTTTTTGAATTATTTGGAAATACAGGTTCAACGGTGTAGCCTTTTTTTCTTAATAATTCTATCATTCCTTCTTCTCCTGGTAAATGAGCTGCGCCAACACCACTAAATAACGATTTCGTTTTTAAAACAGAATCGATGGTATTTACAAAAAAAACATTTCTATCGTTAATTAAAAATTTTTGTGTGTTCTTTGAACTCGCCTTTTTGCTTAAACTATCTAAAAGATCAAGATTACCTTCACGATAAGCGTCTTCTATTTTTTGTTCACTAAAATAATTATTGTTTGTGCTTTCTAAATTAGCTTCGTCGTTTAATTCCTCATCGGGTAGCGCCGATAATCTTGCTTTGATCTCGGATTGTGCAAAATCTTCTAAACTTATTAATTGTTTATTTAATTTTGAAGCCGATTGAAAAATAAAAAGATCGATGTAAGTATTTTCTTCAAAATTTTCCTTACTACGATTATGGCGGTATAACAATCCATTAATAATATCCGGATCATAACTCAAAATTCCTTGCAGCATTCGTTTATCCGGAAAACCGGTCATGAATGTAGAACGATAAAAATCTTTGTTGTAATTATTGGTGGATACGATCTGGTTTGCCTGATCTAATTCACCGGTTTTTTCCATATTTAAAAGCCAATCTCCCGGATTAGTTTCTAATCCAACAACATCTACACTTTTTAAAGCGCTAAAAAACTGTTCAGATAAATGATAAGCAACACGGCTACTCACATGCATTGTTCCGTATAAGTACGAAGGCTTTTTTAAACCGTTCCCTGTAATTTTCCAAAGTAAAGTAGGATATTTTTTTGGAGACTGCGAAAAGGTTAAAAGGGGCAATAAAATAAGTATGTACAAAAGTCTCTTCATCCTATAGGAATATATCTATATAAACTTAAACAATTAAATTTGGTTACGAAAAAAAATAAAACCGGTTTTAGAATTTTTATGAATAAAAAAAATGCCTTCAATAAATTGAAGGCATTAAATGCTAATGAACTCCGGCGGATGCTAAATAACGTTCAGCGTCTAAGGCGCCCATACAACCGCTACCGGCTGCTGTAACTGCTTGTCGGTATGTTTTATCAGCGCAATCGCCAACTGCAAAAACGCCTTCAATATTTGTTTTGGTGCTTCCCGGAACTACATGTAAATATCCCAACTCATCCATATCTAACTGACCTTTAAAAATAGCTGTGTTTGGATTGTGCCCAATGGCCACAAAGAAACCGGTAATGTTTAAAGTTCTGGTTTCGTTAGTTTTATTATTTTTTACAATTGCACCTTCAACAGTATCTTTACCAAGAATATCAAGGGTTTCAGAATCCCATAGAATTTCAATATTAGGTGTGTTTTTCACTCGTTGTTGCATTGCTTTACTTGCACGCATCTCGCCTCTTCTAACGATCATGTATACTTTTTTACATAATTTTGAAAGATAAGTTGCTTCTTCTGCTGCTGTATCACCGGCACCAACTATTGCAACATCTTGGCCTTTAAAGAAGAATCCGTCGCAAACCGCACAAGCACTAACACCGCCGGCACTCATTCTTAAACGTGTTTCATTTTCTAAACCTATCCATTTTGCGCTTGCGCCTGTCGAAATAATAACTGTATCTGCTGTGATCTCGGTAGTTTCATCTACCCAAACTCTTTTTGGGCTTGCGTTAAGATCTGCTTTGGTAACCAAACCAAATCTAACCTGAGTTCCAAAACGCTCTGCTTGAGCCTTAAGATCCTCCATTAATTCAGGTCCGGTAATCCCTTTTGGATATCCAGGGAAATTATCAACTTCTGTAGTTTCTGTTAATTGGCCGCCGGGAGTTAAGCCGGTATATAAAACGGGTTTAAGATCGGCGCGTGCAGCATAAATTGCTGCAGTATAACCGGCAGGACCAGATCCAATAATTAGGCAGGTAATATGTTCTGTTTTAGTTTGCATAATAATATATTTTGTGGTGTAAAGTTAACGGTTAAGAGCAAATAAAGTTTTAAAGCCCACTGCTTTTTTGCACAATTTATGATTAGTTTTTAATAACCAAATAAACCGTGGCTTAATTACCCTAAAATAGAAAATAAGAAAAAAATAGAATTTGAAATTTGAAAAAATTATTTTCCTAAACTTAACTTTACATTATAACCGCCTTTGTTGGCTGCGTTATAAACTGTTTCGTAAATAGAAATATAAAGCATACCGCTTTTTTTTGCAGTGCCATTAAATTTTGCACCAGCTTTTAAATTTTCGGTTGTACCATCACCAATTCTGTAAACAACTTGTCCGTAACTAGGATAACTCCCCGAACCTCCATCATCTTCGCTTCCATAAGGCTTTATCCAGTCTGTTGCCGTTTCAGTCTTGCTGCTCCCGTCTGGCTTGTATTTAGAATTGCTAAGACTTGCTAAAGTAACTTCGCCGGTGGATATAAGTGAAAAACGTTGCCCGCTTTTTAATACTACTCCTGTTTTTAACCAACCGCCATTTGTATTGCCGCTAATGTTTTTAGTTGCATTTAATTTAAAAGAAAACTCGCCCGAGCCGGGTTCCATAGCCACAGAAATATCGATGGTTTTTATTTTTTCTTTGGGAACACTTAAGTTACCATATTCTGTTTTTATATCCAGTTTGGTAAAACTATAATTTCCACCCATTAAATAAATATTATCGATGGTAAGAATATCCTCTTTTGCAAGGTCACTTGAAATATTATTTGCAGATTGGATTTCTGACAAGGCATTATCGATGGTAAATTCACCGGTATATGCATCTTCTGAAGAAACATTTTTTGGATCATTATAAAAATCCTGAATAAAAGGAATTGCTTTTACTCCTTGCTTAACAAGGTCTGTGTAAGCACCTTTTCGTGTTTCCTCCACATTACTGGTTGATAAGATCTTTAAATTACTTTTTACTTTTTCGGCCACTGAATTATCTTTACCTAAACCAATCTCTATGTGACTTACTTTTGAAATTGGAATTTGCAATTTCCCGAAAGCAGTTACAAGATCAATATCTGCAAGACTTGTAGTGCCCTTAATGATATTACCATCTAACAGCTCTAAGCTCACCTCAGCAGGTTTTTGAGAATAAGAAAGGAAGTTTACAAAAACAAAAATTGACAATGTTATTTTTTTCATATGAAATATATTTAAATTTTAAACAAAAAAATTCGCCATTAACAACTCTTATATTTAACTATAAGGAGATGTTTCTGGCGAATTCCATTTAATACATGAGGATATTACATTCCACTGGTACCGCTTAACATACTAATATTTGTATCGGCAATAATAGGTCTAATACAAATTACAGGAACTTTACTTAAATGAATAACCTGCTGTGAATAGGGTCCTAAAAAGAAACCACTTAACTCGGCATCCTGATCAGTCATAATAACAACCAGATCTGCACCAATTTTTTCAATATAATTTACAGTTGAAGTTGCTCTGTTTTTAACTTTAGAAATAACATCATGATGAAATGCAACACCTTCTTTTTTTGCAATGGTTTCAATTTGATGTAAGATCAACTCCATTGAAGGTTTTTCTTCATCTTCATCTGTTCCTAATAAGGCAATTGCATGAACAGAAGCACTGAATTTTTTTGCCAATTCGATTGTATAATTTACTTTTTGGCGTGTATGTGCACTTGTATCAATTGGTAATACGATCTTGTTATATCCTTTGTGATCAGCATCGCTATTCATGGCCATGGTTGGGCATGGTGCTTTTGTGATTACTTTTAAAGCAGTGCTTCCTATTACCAATTCTTCTAAAGGAGAATAACCGTGAGTTCCCATTACAATTAAAGTTGCGCCTATTTCTTCAGCAACATCCGTCACTTCACGATTAGGAGATCCGATTTTGGTTATGCATTCAACTTGCACACCATATTCTGATCTAACTTGATCTGCTAACTGAAGTAATTTTTCTTGAGCGATCTTTTCAAAATCGGTTTGTGCATTAACGCTTACCGTAGGCAAAAACATTTCTTGAGAAAAATATTGAATATTTATTACATGTAACAAATAAACGCTGCCTTGAGTAAGCTGAGCAGTGAATGCACCATGTTTAATAGCTAACATGGATGTTTCGCTAAAATCTACAGGAATTAAAATTTTTGAGGAATCAAAATGAATCATATCTGTGTGTTTTTTATATAAATATATCTTATTTTTTATTTAACTACTAATTTATAAAAAAATCCCAATTATTTAACAGCCAACTTTTTGTATCGAGGTCTTTTTGGCTCAACATTTCCTAATCGTTTTTTACGATTTTCTTCATATTCAGTATATCCACCCTCAAACCAGTATACACTACTATCACCTTCAAAAGCCAAAATATGCGTACAAACACGGTCCAAAAACCATCTATCGTGACTAATAATTACCGCACAACCTGCAAAATTTTCTAAACCCTCTTCTAAAGCACGAAGCGTATTTACATCCAAGTCGTTGGTAGGCTCATCTAATAACAACACGTTACCTTCTTCTTTTAGTGCCATTGCTAAATGCAAGCGGTTACGCTCTCCACCGGACAGAACACTTACTTTTTTACCTTGGTCGCTACCTGCAAAATTAAATCGTGAGATATAAGCTCTTGAGTTCATTGGTTTACCACCAAGATTAATATTATCTAAACCACCACTAATTACATCATAAACAGTTTTATTAGGATCTAATTCCTTATGATTTTGATCGACATAACTTATTTTTACGGTAGGTCCAACTAAAAACTCACCGGTTGTAGGCTTTTCTTCGCCCATGATCATTCTGAACAAAGTAGTTTTACCAGCACCATTTGGTCCGATGATACCAACAATACCGGCAGGAGGCAATTTAAAATTAAGATGTTCATACAATAACCTATCCCCAAACGCTTTACTAACCTCTATAGCTTCAATTACTTCGTTACCAAGGCGCGGACCGTTAGGAATAAAAATCTCCAGGTTATCTTCTTTTGATCGAGCATCTTCGCCCATCATTTTTTCGTAGTTATTTAAACGCGCTTTTTGTTTTACACCACGGCCTTTAACACCTTGACGGATCCAATCTAACTCACGCGCTAAAACCTTCTGACGCTTACTTTCCGTTTTTTCTTCCTGCTTTAAACGAGCACCTTTTTGTTCTAACCAACTACTGTAATTCCCTTTCCAAGGAATACCTTCTCCTCTATCTAATTCTAATATCCAACCGGCTACATTATCTAAGAAATATCTATCGTGAGTAACCGCAATGATAGTTCCTTTATATTGTTGCAAATGTTGTTCTAACCAATCAACGCTTTCAGCATCTAAGTGATTGGTTGGCTCATCTAATAATAAAATATCCGGTTCTTGTAATAATAAACGACATAAAGCAACACGACGACGCTCTCCACCTGATAAAACCTTAACCTCGGCATTACTTTCAGGACAACGCAGGGCATCCATTGAGCGCTCTAAGCGGTTATCCAAATTCCAAAGATCATGCTGATCAATTAATTCTTGTAAAACGGCTTGACGGTTGATGAGCTTATCCATTTTATCAGGATCGTTAAGAATTTCTTCATCACCGAACTTGTTGTTTACTTCTTCAAACTCATTTAAAATATCTACATATTTTTGAACGCCTTCACGCACAATTTCGATAACGGTTTTTGTTTCATCTAGCTTAGGCTCTTGCTCAAGCATACCGATAGAATAACCGGGAGATTGATGAATTTCTCCGATATAATCCTTATCCATTCCTGCAATAATGCGAAGAAGGGTTGATTTACCTGAACCATTTAAACCTAAAACACCAATTTTGGCGCCATAATAAAAGGAAATATAAATATCTTTTAATACTTGTTTTTGAGGCGGATGTATCTTTGATACATTCACCATACTGAATATGATTTGACGGCCTTCGGGGGTTGTTGACATGATTAATTATTTTTAAGAAGCCGAAGTTAACGATTGTTTAAGAATTAAAAAATCATTTATACTATTGTTTAGCACTTGGTTAATTCCCCACAAATCCTTTGATCTATTTTCAATTAATATAATTAAGTCGGAAAAAGGCCATAAATTCGCCGAATCAATAATAATCCAACCTAATTAATGAGTAACTCGGTTAATTTAATAAGTAAAACAGCTTTTTTAAAGTTTGAACAATGTCATAAAGCGTTTTATTTTTATAAAAAACATCCCTATTTACGTGATAAAATAAGTATTGATAAACAATTAACCTTTAAACGTGGTCACCAGGTTGGAGACCTTGCCCAAACACTTTTTCCGGGGGGAATTGATGTTTCTAAAAACAGCAAAAATTCTGCTGAAGGTTTGGCACTAACAACAACATTAATAGAGAATAAAACCCCTGTGATCTATGAGGCAACTTTTGCCTTCAACGATGCGCTTATAATGGTAGATATTTTGTGTTTAGAAAACGAAAAATATACTGCCTATGAAGTAAAAAGTTCGTTCAAAATTTCGGAAGTTTATTTAAAAGATGCTTGTTTGCAATACTATGTTTTAAAAAATGCCTTGCCTAACCTTGACGACCTTTTTTTGGTAACTCTCAACCAGGAATACATTTTTGAGAACGAAATAAATCCAAAACAATTATTTAAAAAACGTAGCGTTAAAACCGAGAGCGAAAAAAATTTACCCTATTTTGAAAACCAACTTTTTAATGCACAATTAACTCTTGAGCAAAATAAAATTCCCAATATTGCCATAGGTAAACATTGCTTTAAGCCTTACCAGTGCGATTATTTTAGTAATTGCTGGAAAGATACCATAAACGAAAACAGCATTTTTAATTTACCATTATTAGACAAAGAAAAATTGTTTGAATGGTATAATAGCGGCATGAGAACCATTGATCAAATTGGATCGGAACATGATGCAAAAGCTATTATTTATAAAATAAAACAAGCCTATTTTGATAATAAACCCATTGTAGATAAAGAAAAAATCACTTCCTTTTTATCAAAGATCCAATCGCCAATGACAGCAATGGATATGGAAATGTGGGGGCCTGCAATTCCACAAATTAATGGCACAAAGCCATTTGAGCAATTGCCCTATTTAGTTTGCTTTTTTGATGGCAAGAAACACTCTAACGTCTTTTTGGAATATGCAAAAGATGACCGTAGACAGTTTGCCGAATTATTATTAGAAAATACCAAGCATTTTGAATCGATATTGGTTTACGATGGCACAATGGAAAAAATGGTAATTAATGGTCTTATTAAACTTTTTGCCGACCTAAAGTCGGATCTGGAGCACCTTAAAACTAAGTTTATTGATATTTTTGATATATTTTTAGAATTTAGTTATTACCATCCTGCCTTTAAAACCAATTTTTCGTTAAAAACTGTTGCAGGTGTATTGCTAGAAGATATTAATTATTCAAAAATAACATCCGGATTGGAGGCTATGGCTTATTTTGATCAACAACGTTTAGAAACAAACCTTATAGAAAAAGAGAGCATAAAACAAGAACTGATCAATTACTGCCAAACCGATACTTTAGCAACCTACCAATTGGTTGATTTTTTATTGAGTTGCCTTTAATTATTAAACTAGCCGCTAAAAATCCATTAACTCTTTATGTAAGCTTATCAATTTAAAATTGCAATAAATAAAAAAACCCTCCCGATTTTATCGGAAGGGTTTTTTTTAAAGAAATTAATCTAAAAATTATTTCTTTTTACCGCCTTTTAAGTTAGCTAATGAATCAGCAACACGAGCTGAATCAGCTTTAGCTTTTTCAGCAGCAGCAGCAGCTTCAGCAGCAACAGCAGCTTCAGCTTCAGCAGCAGCGATAGAATCTTGCTTAGATTTCTCTACTGCAGCGATTGAATCTTGTTTTAATTTTTCTGCTTTTTCGATTTCTTCTTTAGAAGGACCACAAGCAACAAATGCAACTGACAAAGCAGCTACAGCAACGATTGATAATACTTTTTTCATTTTAGTTTTTGTTTAAATTTAAATTCAGATGCAAAACTACAATTTTTTTAATATCAAAAACAAAATATCAAAAAAAACGTTATTTTTTATTGAAATTTCCTTACCTCAACCTCAATTTAAGCGATTATTTGCCTTAAATTTACACTGATTATGTACAAAATTTTAAAATTCTTTCTTTTTAAGATAAACCCCGAAAGTGCCCACCACTTAACGTTCTCACTAATAAAACTGGCAAAATTTATACCCGGATTTGCTTATTTTGGAAAGAAAAGTGCCATAAATTGCCACCCATCCTTATCAAAGAATGTTTTTGGGTTAAATTTTAGAAATCCGGTTGGATTAGCTGCCGGATTAGATAAAGATGCGGTAGCTTTTAACGAATTTGGGGATCTTGGCTTCGGTTTTATTGAAATTGGGACGGTAACTCCTAAACCTCAACCCGGAAATGACAAACCGCGTCTTTTTAGGTTACCAAAAAACGAGGCTTTAATAAATAGAATGGGGTTTAATAACCATGGGGTTATTGAGGCAGCTAAAAAATTAAGACATCGTAAAGATGCTACTTTGATCATTGGAGGAAATATTGGTAAAAATAAGGTGACCCCAAACGAAGAGGCCGTAAACGATTACGTAATTGGCTTTAACGAACTTTTTGATGTGGTAGATTATTTTGTAGTAAATGTATCATCACCCAACACTCCTAACTTACGCGAACTGCAGGAAAAAGAACCATTAACTAATTTATTAAATACATTGCAGCAGCTTAATCTTAAAAAAACAAAACCAAAACCTATTTTACTAAAAATTGCTCCAGACCTCACTAATACGCAGCTTGACGACATAATTGACATTGTAAAATCAACAAATATTGCAGGGGTTATTGCTACCAATACCACTATTAGTCGCGAAGGCTTAAGTTACGATAAAATTGAAATTGAAAAAATAGGTATGGGTGGATTAAGTGGTAAACCTTTAACTAAAAGAAGTACCGAGGTAATAAAATACCTTAAACAAAAGTCTAACAATGCCTTTCCTGTTATTGGTGTTGGCGGCATTCACAGTGCTGAAGACGCTATTGAAAAATTAAATGCCGGTGCCGATCTGATTCAACTTTACACCGGTTTTATTTACAACGGACCAAAATTAATAAGCGATATAAATAAGAAACTGATAAAATCATGATAAAAATTACCGAATGTCCACGTGATGCCATGCAAGGCATTAAGCAAATAATTCCATCAGAATTAAAGGTAAAATACATTAACCAATTGTTAAAGGTTGGATTTGATACCATTGATTTTGGAAGTTTTGTTTCGCCAAAAGCAATCCCTCAAATGCACGATACCGCAGAAGTATTAGATAGTCTGGACCTTTCGGCAGGTAACTCCAAACTCTTGGCAATAATCGCCAATAAACGTGGCGCAGAAGATGCCTTACAGTTTGAAGAGATCTCTTTTTTAGGATTCCCTTTTTCAATTTCTGAAACTTTTCAGCAACGTAATACAAATTCGTCCATGCAAGAATCTTTACAAAGAGTTTCGGAAATTCAAAAGCTTTGTACAAGATCAAAGAAGAAATTATTGGTTTACATATCTATGGCTTTTGGTAATCCATACGGAGATGCCTGGAATACCGAAATTACCATTGATTGGTGCAGGAAATTACATAATTTAGGAATTAAAAATCTTGCTTTGGCCGACACAACCGGCTCGTCAACACCGGAAAGTATCACTGAATTATTCTCGTCGCTAATTCCTGAATTAAAAACGGTAGAGTTTAGAGCACATTTACATTCTACAAAAGCAAAAGCGCAGGAAAAAATTAACGCTGCTTACCAAAGTGGCTGCAGAAATTTTGATGTGGCCATTCATGGATTTGGAGGTTGCCCAATGGCAGCAGATGAATTGACAGGTAATTTACCTACAGAAGATCTGGAGGCATTTGCGTTAAAAAACAATATTAATTTAGGTTTAAATACGGTGGAGTTGAATAAAAGTTATGAAAGCAGTTGGGAAATATTTAATAATTATCATTAATTTAAGCCATAAATAAAAACAAACTTGTGGCTAATTTAAAAACCAAAATACTTTTATTGTGTTTAGTTTCTGCTAATTTATTGGCGCAGAAAGAATTTGAAAAATATGGTCCTTTTGGTTGTTTAACCTATACCGATCTTAAAGAAGCCTTAAAAATTGAGGCTAAGGTTTATAAACTTGATCTAAGTTATAAAAAGCTTGAGCCTAAACTTTACGAGAAACTTTATAAACTAAAAGATCTTCAGGCTTTAAAATTAAGCACTAACGAGATAACCGATTATCCTAAAAATTTTGAAGAGCTTTCTAATTTGGTTTATTTTGCTTCCTATAATAATAAGTTAACGCAGTTTCCACCGAATTTAAAGCCCTTTAATAATTTATATTATTTAGAATTTCAGCACACCAAAATTGACAGTATTCCTGCTCAAATAGCATTTTTAAATAAGCTTCAATCGTTTAAATTTGGAAATACCGATGATACTTTAAGTTTACCAAATACCCTTGGTTATTTAAAAAACTTAAAAGACTTAAGTATTGAAAATTGCGTGTTGGATAGTTTTCCAAAACAACTATTTAAACTAACAGGATTAAACTTTTTGAATTTATCAAATACCAATACTCATTATTTAACCAAACATTTTGAGCGCTTTCAAAATCTTGAAGTATTAATAATAGAAAATAATCAATTAACTCAACTACCCTTTGATATTTACAAAGCCCAAAAATTGCGCTTAATTTCATTAAGGGGGAATAAATTAACCAAAATACCGGATAGTATTTCTCAATTGGAGAATTTAACCTTATTAGATCTTAGAGGAAATTTGATTGAAAAAGAAGAAATTGATAAACTCAAAATTCTTTTACCGGGATGTGAAATTAGATTTTAAGTTTTTGTCCTAATCTTAAAATGGTATTTTCTTTTATTTTATTTTTCTTACAAAGCGCCTTTACGGTTGTATGATTACGTTTTGCTATTTTACCTAAACTATCGCCACTTCTAACTCTATAAATACCACCTTTTGCAACTCCCGAATACTTTCCACCTTTTGAACCCGCTCTTGCGTAACCAATATCTTTTTTATGACGAGAATGTAAAGCTCTTAAATCGTATTTGTTCTCAACATCAATTTTTCTTAAAGTAAAATTATTGGTTTTAAGTTCACCTTTTTCGTAATCAATAAAATCTTCAGTATCTAATGCTTGACCTAAATAACGGAACTCTAAATGAAGGTGACTTCCACGAGAACGTCCTGTATTTCCACCCAATCCTAAAAGATCTCCTGCCGTTAATTTTTGTCCTGGCTCAACTAATAATTTTGATAAATGAGCATATACAGTTTCTAAACCATTATTATGTCTAACAATTACGCAATTACCATAACCTTGGCAGTATTTTGCCAAGCGCACCATACCATCAAAAGCTGAAACTATTTGATCGCCGGTTTCAACATCAATATCAGTTCCATAATGCGGGCGATATTTTCTCCAACCAAAAACGCTGGTTAAACCACCTTTAAATGGCATCACAAAACCACCATCACCTTCATTAACTAACTGAATAACAACGCTATCCATTTTAAACGACTCATAAAAATGATATGGATGAGCCATTAAAGTATCCCAGCTTGCATATAAATCATGACTTGGAAAAAGGATCTGATTCGTATCAGGTATCTCTTCTTCTTCATCAAAAATATTTTCGGTGTTTATAACAAACTTTGTGGTATCATCACGCTTAGCCTTACTCTTCTTATCATCTCCACGCTTCGTTTTATCATCATGATAAGCCGAAGAGGCTGCACTCACGTTAAAAAACGCAATGCAAGTAATTGATAATATGATGACTAGCTTTTTCACTTTTAGTTTAAGTTTTGCAAAGATTAATTTTTTAACGAGAAAAGCAAACCCTTAGTTCCCTTTTTGGACTGAAAGTTATTAACAATTACGATTATTTTGGATTTTTTATGGGAATTTGATTTATTTTATCCCATTTCGCTTTCTAAAAATCAAATTTTAGCTTTTTTTCGGGATTAGAGACTTTCAAACTTTTTTTAGAATTATTTACTTCTATATGCACAATATTCATTTGGTCTTTTAAATGCTCGTATAATAAAGTGTTTTCTATTTCTACTTTTTTAGGAGAGAAGCTCTTTCCAAATTCAATATACATCCATATTGCTTCAGCTTCATTCTCGAAACCTACTAATTTAAAAGCAACCGGTTTATCGTTAATCTTAAATTTTAAACGCTCATTTAAATAATCAGAAACTATTTTTGTAGTTTCTATCTTATTTTTTACATTGATAAGATCTATAGGTTAAAAATGTAGCTTTTTTAGCGCAGCCTCAAAATCATTGGTAAAAAGCTTTACAGATCCCTGCATTGCCATCTCTTTTTCATTGAATTTTAGATCTACCACACCCAAATAAAAGGGATGCTTAAAAGCTACAAGAAAAATAATTATTACAAAAGCTAAAACTTTTCTCAACTTAATTGTTTAATATAAATTAATATTGCCCTAAATTACAAAAATGAATGAATTTTGGATATGGTTTTCTACCGGCCTTCAACATATTTTATCAATAAGCGGATACGACCATATTTTGTTTGTCACCTTATTGGTATTTACCTATTCCTTTAATAAATGGAGCAAACTCTTATTACTTATCTCTGCTTTTACAATCGGGCATTCAATTTCTTTAGCTTTAAGTGTAACCAATCATGTGCAACTCCCACAAGCTTTGGTTGAGTTTTTAATCGGGTTAAGTATATTAATAACTTCTGTTCACCATCTTATTAATTTTAATAAACCAGAACAAAAAAATTCACTCTTCTTACTTTTTATTGTTGTGTTTTTCGGATTAATACATGGGCTTGGTTTCTCCTACCTGCTTAAGTCTATGTTAAGTAAAGAAGATTCTGTTTTTTTTCCTTTATTGTTCTTTAATTTAGGCTTAGAGGTTGGTCAACTCATAATCGTTTCTTTGGTGTTAGGATTTTCCTTTTTAATGGCTTTTGTTTTTAAATGGCCATTTAAACTCTATAAACTCATCCTAATTAGTATTATTGGACTAGTATCGTTAAAAATAACCATTGAAAGATTTATTGACTTATTTTAGTTTTTGTTTTCACAATTAACTTCTTCTCAACTACTGCAGTTCTTTTATCCCCCTAAAAGGGGGTTGCAAACATTTAATTAATCCCATAAATTTAGCCTTGCATTAATTGCATTATTAACTCTATTAATTTTTTACAACATGAATAATTGTACCAATTTTTTAAATATAACAAGAACGTTCTTTGCAGCTGTTCTAATTTTTCTTTCTCAATTTTCTTTTTCGCAAAACATTAAAAATAACCCGCAATCTAACCATGGTAACAAGTTTGAGCAATTAGGAACTATCCTTCCTACGCCAAACGAGTACCGTTCGGCATCTGGTGCACCCGGTGGAAAATACTGGCAACAGCGTGCAGATTATGACATTGATGTTAAATTAGATGAAAAGAATTTGAGCATTGTAGGTACCGAAACCGTTACCTATCACAATAACTCGCCGGATGCCTTAAATTATATTTGGTTACAATTAGATGAGAACCAACACGACCCTAAAAACGAAGTAAATTATTTTGACGAGAACAGAGTAAGTGAACCAATTACGGAACAAACAATAAAAGGTTTGCAGACAAAAGAAAATTTGGAAGGACTTGGAGATAAAATTGATGGCGTAACTGATGAGCTTGGAAAAGCTTTAAAATATACAATAAATGGCACCATGATGCGCATTGACCTTCCTAAAACCTTAGCGGCAAAAAGTAAAACCAAATTTATTGTTAAATGGCATTACAAAATGATCAATCGCTCGGTTTATGGCGGCCGTGGGGGTTATGAATATTTTGCCGAAGACGGAAATTATTTATTTACCCTAGTGCAATGGTACCCTCGTTTATGTGTATACAGTGATTTTCATGGCTGGCAAAACAAACAATTTACCGGCAGAGGTGAATTTGCCTTAGCGTTTGGAAATTTTAAAGTTAAGATGACTGTACCTTCAGATCATTTAGTTTGCTCTACCGGCGAATGCCAAAACTACCCACAAGTTTTAACGCCTGCACAATTAGCAAGATGGCAAAAAGCACAAACAGCTACAGAGCCTGTAGAAATTGGGTTGTTGGCAGAGGCAATTGAAGCTGAAAAAAATGCCTCAATAGGAGCCGCCAAAACAAAAACATATATTTTTAAAGCTGACAGTGTGCGTGATTTTGCCTGGGGAAGTTCTCGTAAATATATTTGGGATGCTATGCCGGCAGATTGTATGGGCAAAAAAGTTATGTGTATGAGTTTTTATCCTAAAGAGGCGTATGGGTTATACAGAAAATATTCTACTAAAGTTGTTGCCCACACTATAAAAACCTATTCAAAATATACGATCCCCTACCCTTACCCGGTTGCACAAAGTATTGAAGCAGCCAACGGAATGGAATATCCAATGATCTGTTTTAATTTTGGAAGAACAGAAAAAGATGGTACCTATACCGAAGGAACAAAAAATGGAATGATCATGGTGATCATTCACGAAGTTGGCCACAACTTTTTTCCAATGATCATTAATAGCGATGAACGCCAATGGAGTTGGTTAGATGAAGGATTAAATACATTTGTTCAATTTTTAACCGAGCAAGAGTTTGATTCAAATTATCCTTCTGCCAGAGGACCTGCTCATAAGATGGTTGATTATATGCGTTTACCAAAAAATCAATTAGAGCCAATTATGACCAATAGCGAAAATATTATTGGATTTGGTCCGAATGCATACGGCAAACCTGCCACTGCATTAAATATATTACGCGAAACAGTAATGGGCAGAGAATTATTTGATTTTGCTTTTAAACAATATTGTACACGTTGGGCATTTAAACACCCTGAGCCGGCCGACTTTTTTAGAACTATGGAAGACGCAAGTGCAGTTGACCTGGATTGGTTTTGGAGAGGTTGGTTTTATGATATTGAGCCGGTTGATATTGCAATTGATACAGTTAAGGCCTTTACCTTAACAAAAGGGAATAAAGTACCGGTATTATTTGATACGATATATACTTTCCCAAAACAAAAAGAGTTTGAATTTATTTCTAGAATAAGAAATAGAGAAAGTGGTGTAAAAGCTTTAATTGACAGCGACACAACATTGCGTGATTTTTATTATCACTATAAACCAAAAGAAATTACGAAAGAAGTAAAAAATCGTTTTAACGATATTGAACCTGTTAGTGATACAGCACTAAGTAAATATTCTGACAAATATATTTATGAAATTAAATTCTCCAATAAAGGTGGTTTAGTAATGCCTTTAATTATTCAGTTTCTTTACTTTGATGGCACCGCAGATACTGAGCGAATTGGAGCATATGTTTGGCGCAAAAATGAAAAGGAAGTAACAAAAACTTTTTTACTAAATAAAAAAGTAATTGGTATTGTGTTAGATCCTTTAAAAGAAACCTGCGATATAAACGAAAAAAATAATGTTTGGAACATAAAAGCAGAACCAAGTAAATTTGATCTTTACAAAGCAAAAACGGTAAAAACCCGTGGACAAAGTGTTGGAGAAAATCCGATGCAGAAAACTAAAGGGAAGTAACATTTATAATTATAAAATCAAAACAAAATTAAAACAGATCTTACACTACGTTTAAAAAAAAAAAACGTAACAAATTAATTGCTACGGTTTTTTTATAGTGTTTAAAGCCAATTATATTTTAACGCCTATTAAACAAACATCGTCAACCTGCTCCAGTCCACCCTTCCACGATTCAAAAGTTTCATCAATGATCAATTTTTGTTCGAACATTGGTTTGTTTGAAACACTTAAAATAAGATCTTTTAAATTTTTAAATTTAAATTTTTTGCCTTTATCACCACCAAACTGATCGGCATAACCATCAGTTACCAAATAAATTTGATCACCCGGATAAACTTGAATTTGGTTAAGATCAAAATGTTTTCCTTCGGTAGAATGGCCGCCTATTGAAAATTTATTAGGGCGGTATTCAAGAATTTCACCATTTCTGATTATTAATATCGGACGATGAGCGCCTGCATAATTTAAAATATTATCATTTTTAGAATAAGAACATAATGCAATATCCATTCCATCGTTGGCAGAACTCTCGGAGCTTTTTCGTATCAATTGAACTAATTTCTCGTCTATCAATTTTAACGCATCTGCAGGTGATGTGATCTTTTGATCATTTACCACCTTATACATAATATCGCTGCAAATTAAAGACATAAATGCGCCGGGTACACCGTGACCTGTGCAATCTGCTGCGGCAAATACGGTAGTATCTGCAAAATGTTCGAACCAATAAAAGTCGCCACTTACAATGTCTTTTGGTTTGTATAAAATAAAGCTATCGGTAAAGTTTTTATTAAACTCATCTATATTTGGCGCAATGGCTTGCTGAATTTTTTTAGCGTATTTAATACTATCCGTAATGTCTTTATTTTTCTCCTCAATAATTGCTTTTTGCTTGATCACCTCGGTGGTTCTCTCTTTCACTTTTTCTTCAAGGTTTTCGTATAGGCCTGCATTATCTAAGGCAATTGCAATAGAAAGGGCAAGGTTTTTAAGAATATTTACATGAAATTCGGAATAGGCATGTTTTGAAAAACTTTGAACCGTTAATACACCAATTTTTTTCTCTTTTGTAAATAAGGGCAAATAAATAAGGGATAAAGGAGAATGACCTGCTAAAGGAGCAAGACGTACTTTTAAATATTTACTGTATTCAACATCTACATCGTTAATTACGATCTCTTTTTCATTATCAAAACACCAAACAGCATAACGATCCTTATCATTTAAAAAGAATTCAAAGAAATCCATTTTTTTAGACCTCTCAATAAATCCCGGAAATTGCAGACTCTCGGTAAGTGGGTTATATAATCCAATACCAAAAGATTCTGCACTCATTAAATTGTTTACCTTCTCGTAAACAGTAGACACAATGTTTTCAACTGATAGTGAAGAGGCAATGTCTTTTGTAATTTCAGCTGTTATTTTAATATCGTTAAAATTCTTTTCTAATAACTCTTTTTGTTTAGTAACCTCTGCAGTTCTTTCGATAACGCGATCTTCCATATTTTCATATAAAGATGCATTGTCAATTGCGATGGCTACATAAACCGCAAGATTTTTTAAAACCTGCACATGATAATCGGTATATGCATTTTTATTAAAACTCTGCGCAGTAATAACACCAATAACTTTGTTCTTTAAAAAGAGTGGTAAATAAATAATTGATTCAACCACTTTACCTTGCAATGGTGCCTGAACGTAACCAATGTATTGGGCTATTTCCTTTTTAAAATCATTTATTACGATTTCTTTTTCGGTATTAAAACAAATATTCGTTAACCGATCTTTATCATCAATTTCGTAGGTAATATCTGCAAAACGTTCATCATCCTCGATATACAACGGAAATTTAATTTGTTTGGTTTCTGCATTAAAAACGCCAATACCAAATCCTTTTGCATCCATTAGATCATTCACATTTGAATAAACTTTATCGACAATTTCTTCCAAAGAAAGAATCGACGTGATATCGTTACCGATCTTACTTAACAAACGCGTATTCTCGTATGTTTTTTCAATTTCCTCCTTTTGTTTTAATACCTCTTGTGTTCTTTCATTAACTTTGTCTTCGAGATTTTGATATAGATTTGCATTATCTAATGCAATACCAATAGAAACAGCAAGCGTTTTTAAAATATTAAACTGATAATCGGTATAGGCGTTTTTTTCAAAACTTTGAACAGTTAATACACCAATAGCAATACCTTTTGAGTAAATAGGGATATAAATAATTGATGCAGAATTTTGACCCGAAACCGGTGGTTGAACTCCGGAAATATATTTCTTGTATTCCGTAAAATAATCATTTAAAAAAATCTCTTGTTTATTAGAAAAACAAATGGCAGCTAAACGATTAGGGTCATTAGATAAATAAGAATAATCCTCCATCAATTGATTATTCTCCATAAATCCTTTAAACTCCAGGTGATTGTTTTGTGGATTATAAAGTCCAATACCAAACATGGTTGCATCCAGAAGCTTATTTATATTTTCGTAAACTTTACTATTAATTACTTCAACAGATAACGAAGAACTTATATCCTCAGCAATTTGACTTAATAAACGGGTATTTTCATATGCAATTCGAATTTCTTCGGTTCTTTCAATAACTCTGTATTCTAAATTATTATAGAGAGAAGCATTATCTAAAGCTATGGCCGCGTAGGTTGCAACGCTTTTAATTAATTGCAAATGATAATCGGTGTAGGCATTTTCTTTAAAACTTTGTACAGTTAATACACCGATTTTTTTATTATTTTGAGTTAAAGGAATATAAATTATTGACTCGGTATTTTTACCGGGAAGTGAATTTCGATTTAGGATCTTATTAGTTTTTAAAAACTCTTCCGTAAAATTGAGGATAACATAATCTTCCTGGCTCTTAAAGCAAGACACTGCCGGCCTAACAACATCCGTTAGGTCGTAAAAATAATCCTCAAGAATTTTTCCGTCCTCAATTACACCGCTAAAATTAATTCTATCGCTTTCAGAATTATAGATCCCTATACCGAACATAGTAGCATCCATCAATTGATTAATGCTATTATAAACTTTACTTATAATTTCATGAATTGAAAAGGTACTTGAAATTTCTTTTCCGATCTCGCTCACTAAACGCGTATTCTCAAACGTTTTCTCTATCTCTTCTTTTTGCTTAACAACTTCCTGAGTTCTTTCGTTTACTTTATCCTCCATATTCTCATACAGGTAGGCATTTTCAAGTGCGATTGCTGTATAAGTTCCAAGGGTTCTTAAAATATCTATATGGTGTGGCTGGTAGGCGAATTTATTAAAACTTTGAACGGTAATAACGCCAACAACTTTTTCACCGATCATCATTGGCGAAAACAATAATGAATTTGTCATATCACCGGCAACTACTCTAATTTGCTGCACGTATTTTTGATATTCATTTACGTTATCATTTAAGAAAATATCTTTTCTGTTTTTGATACACCAAACAGTATAATTATTATCGTCAGTTAAAGGCACGACTGATATTTCCTCTGCAACAATACCATTTTCAATTTCGTATTTGTACTCTACAGAATTGATATCGGGTTTATAAATACGAACGCCAAAACAATCAGCCTCCATAATTTCACTTATAGAGCTGTGCAACTTTTTAAAGATATTACCAAGATTTAAACTAGACGTGATCTCTTTACCGATCTCACTTAGCTTTTTATTATTCTCGTAAGTTTTTTCTATCTCTTCTTTACTTTTTACTAATTCTTTTGTACGCTCAACTACTTTTTGCTCTTGCTCCTCATACATTTTAGCGTTCTCTAAGGCAATAGCAGTGTAAGTAGCAAGATTTTTGAAGATATTTATTTGATAATTACTATAAGCGTTTTTATTAAAACTTTGAACGGTTATTACACCCAATAATCTGTCTTTATTTTTTAAGGGTAGATATATTAATGATTCAACATTTCTTCCTGCTTTGGGTGCACTGAAAGTTGTAAGGAAATTAAAAATTTCCTTTTCCATATCATTAATAACGATCTCTTTGGTTTGATTAAAACATACCGCAGTTAATCTACTATTATCATTTAGGTCGTATTTAATATTTTCGAAGCGTTCTTCTCCTTCAATATATAAAGGGTATACAACGGTGTTATCGTCGGCATTATATAAACCTATACCAAAACCCGGAGCGTCCATTAACTCATTTACACTTTTATAAACAGTGTTTACAATGGTAGCAACAGATAAACTTGAAATAATTTTTTGTCCAACTTCGCGCATCAACACTAAGCTATCCGAAAAATTCTCTAATTCCTTTGCGCGTTCTTCTAAAATCGCTTTTTCTGCCTGAGATTGAAGTACTTTATTTTGTAACTCTAAACTTTTTGATAATTGTGCGCTTTTGTGATTACGCACATCTTCTTTGGCTTGATGAAATATTTTATAAAACTTTAAGGCTTCGGGAGATTGGTTTTCAACTTCGTATAATTCTGCTAACTTTTCACTAGCCTGAAAAACGCCTTCCTTACTACCAATCTTGGAAGATATTTCAAATGCTTCGGTTAAATTGATGATCGCATTTTGTCTATCATTTTTTTGAATGAATAGTTTGCCAATGTTATTTAAAGTAGTTGCAACGCCAAATTTAAAATCAATATCCTTTCTGATCCTTAAACTTTCATTAAACTTTTCTAAGGCTTTATCAAATTGTTTTAATCCGGTATAGGTACGTCCTAAACCATCTAATGCAAAAGCTTTAACTCTATAATTACCTGTTAATACTTCAATAATGGTTAAACAATCATTGTAAAAATCCAAGGCTTTATTGTACTCTTTTAAATTATAGTATGTTTCACCTAACCCATCTAAAACCTTAATTAATATGCTGTTTAATTCGTGTTCTCTGCAAATTTTTTCGCTCCTGCCTAGCACATCCAGTGCGCTTTCATTTTGCTCAATGGTATAATAAACGGTTCCCATTCCGTTTAAACCATCTGCCATACCTAAACTATAATTTATTTCAGTACTTAGATCATAGCTTTTTTTATAATATTTTATGGAAGTATCATAATCGGATAAATAGAAAAAATTACTGCCTAAAATGTAATTTGTCTCAGCTTCATTTATTTTATCCTTAATAACTTGAAAGAGTGAGATTGCCTCAAAACAATAATTCGCAGCCTCCTCGTTTTTTGCTATCCAAACGTGGCATGCTCCTAATGTTTTTTTTGCGCAGGCTATTCCATTAACATAATCCAACGCAATAGAATCTTGGAGAGCCTTGGAGGCTAATTCGATAGATTTGTTTGCGTCTTCACGATTTAAACTCCAAGCTTTGGAATTTAACTCATCAATTTGGATGGTAGAATTATTTAATGTACTTGTACTCAATTTTTATGTTCAAACACATAAATATAAGGTTCATTCCTTTAAAATCAAAATTTTGAGAAATTGGTAACTTTTATTCCTTAAATAAATCTTTAAAGCCCTAATCTACAACCATTTCGAATGGCAAACGGGCTTGAATTCCTTTTAAATTTACTATTTTTTGAAGCTGCTTAAAATAGGAATATGAAATACCCAAATTCTTTTTTATCAATCGCGATTCCAGCTCAGTTTCCTTATTTCCTAAAAAAGCCTCAAACGGACTTTTTTGTTTAGGTAATTCGATCAATTTATACGTAGTTAACTTAGACTTTTTTGCTGCGTAGGCAATTGCGTCATTTAATCCTCCTAGTTCATCAACCAAATTAATTTTTAATGCATCGGCACCTGTCCAAACTCGTCCTTGACCAATACTGTCAACATCTGCCTGACTCATTTTTCTTCCTTCGGCAACCCTTTTTGTAAAAACATCATACACCTTTTCTACACCACTTTGAATATAGTCATATTCAGATGCAGAAACAGCTCTAAGAGCACCTCCCACATCACTATGCAGGTTGGTATTAACGGTATCTACTGTAATACCTAACTTTTGGTCTAACGCCTTTTGAATATTAGGCATCATTCCAAAAACACCAATAGAACCTGTAATTGTATTGGGTTGAGCAAAAATACGATCTGCGGCGCAACTAATATAATAACCTCCGCTAGCAGCCAAATTGCCCATACTTACTATTACAGGTTTTACTTTTTTTGCTAAGGTAACTTCTCTCCAAATAACATCACTTGCTAAAGCACTTCCTCCGGGAGAATTAACTCTTAACACAATTGCTTTAATTTTATCATCTAAACGCGCATCTTTAATTGTTTTTGCCAAAGCGTCACTTCCAATTTCATCATCACTACCCTGCCCGCCGGAAATACTGCCATTTGCATAAATAACTGCAATTTTTGAAGATTCAAGCCCTTTAACTCGTTTTTCTTTAGGGTCATATTTTCCAAAATCAACCAAACTTAATTTATCTTTTTCTGAAACGCCTATTTTCTTTTTAATTGCATTTATCACCTCATCTTCATAAATAGCAGCGTCAACCAGCTTCCCCACAGCATCTTCAGGAAAACGAATTGATAATGTATTTGCCATTTTATTAAGATCATCAACAGAAATTTTTCTATCGCTAGAGATCTTAAGCAGCATGGTATTCCAAATACTATTTAAAAAAGTTTCACTTTGTAAACGATTAGAGGCACTCATTTTATCTAATAAAAAAGGCTCAACAGCACTTTTAAATTTTCCATGACGGAAAACCTGAATATCAACACCTAACTTCTCGAAAGCGTTTTTAAAGAACATTATACTCATGCTTAACCCCTTCCAATCTAAGGCTCCTTGTGGGTTTAAAAAAACTTTATTTGCAACCGAAGCCAAGTAATACTCTTTTTGACCATAGTATTCGGCATAACTGTAAATAAATTTTCCTGAATTCTTAAAATCCTCTAATGCACTCCTTAATTCCTCGATGGTTGCAAATCCGGCTTCCAAATTTTTTGAATAAAGATAAATACCTTTAATTTTATCGTCTGTTTTAGCATTAGAAATCTTTTCCAGCATCGTGTTTAATCCATTACCGCCTTGATCCATGATTGGACCAAGGTCACCAAAATCTTTAAAGGGATTTTCTTTTTCGCGATCGGCAATTTCACCATCTAACACTAATTTTAATACCGAATTTGCTTTTACCACAGTTGTTTGGGTTTCATCTTTTACATTTAAAGAACCAAAACCTGCTTTAATACTTGCTATAAGAATTACAACCACAATAACCGTTGCTAAAACTATTCCAATAACTGACCCGAAAAATGCTCCAAAAAACTGTTTCATTATATGTATATATTTGTATTTTAAATTAAAGATATATAATAAACCCGTTTTGCCTTTAAAGAATATTATGAATGTAGCTTTTTTGTGTTTGGGCGGAAATATTGGTAACCGAATAGAAAATATTAAGTCTGCAAAAAAGGCTATAAACAGTTTTTCAGGAAAAATTGTTAGTCAATCTGAGATATACGAAACAGAAGCCTGGGGAATTGATTCGGAAAATAAATACCTAAATCAGGTAATAAAAATTAATACAAAATTAAATGCAGATGATCTTTTAAAAAGCCTACTTCAAATTGAAAAAAAACTCGGAAGAAAAAGAGATTCTGACAAAAATAGCGATAGAACGATTGATATTGACATTTTATTTTTTAATTCAGAAATAATTACCAAAAAGGACCTAGAAATACCACATCCACGTTTACATCTGAGAAATTTTGTTTTAAAGCCTTTAAACGAAATTGCCGGTGATCTAATTCATCCGATTCAAAAAAAAACTATATCCGCTTTATTAAAACTGAATAAAGACAAATTAAAAGCAAAGCCTTTAGTGCAAAAAAACAAGCTAAATTACATTTGTATTGAAGGTAATATTGGATCAGGAAAATCAACATTGGCAAAGGTTCTTTCAAAAAAACTTAACGCTACATTTTTGCCGGAAGAATTTGAAGATAATCTGCTATTACCTTTGTTTTATGAAGACAAAAAACTATTTGCTTTTCCTTTAGAATATAGTTTTTTAATTGCTCGTTTTAACCAAATACAACAAACTTTTAAATCTGAAAAAAAATTAATAGTAAGCGATTATAGTTTATATAAATGTTTGTGGTTTGCCAAAATAAATTTAACTCCTAAAGATTATAATATCTTTAAAAAACAATTTAATTTAATCTTAGATCAATTACCAAAACCCGACTTGATAATACATTTATCTACAAGCACAAAAAACTTAAAACAAAATATAATAAAGCGTGGCAGAAAATACGAACAAACTATTTCGCAAAAATATTTAAATGCCATTTCTGATCAATATACCAAAGGTTTTAAGAAAATTAAAGGGATAAAAAAGCTTAGTTTAACCATATCAAATTACCATCCCGAACTAGAATTGGCGTTAATAAAAGAGATTAATAACTTTATTAAAGAAAATTTTGCCTAATAAATTCAAAAAAATTACATTTAGTTAAATTTTAAGAATGCAGAAATACTTATTTGTTCTTGTTTCTCTTTTTTGCTGTGTCCTTTCTAAGGGTCAGATCACAATTATTGGCCATAATGAACTTAATAATTCGCCTTTGTTAAATACCATCATTTATGTTAAGCAAGACGGTGTATTAAAGGAAACTATCAATACAAAATCATCTGCAAATTTTATGGTTAAATTAAAATTTGATCATGATTACAGCATTTATTTTAATAATACAAAATGTCAAACCATGTTTTTGGAAGTAAAAGGAACTAACATTCCTTCAGAAAAACAGGAGATCAACATGGTGCATGAATTAAATATACCCTTTGTAATAAAAACCGATGAGGATATTGATACCACTGCATTTAGAAAAGCATTTTGCAGAATTGTTTTTGACGGAAACTCAAAAATGATAGCAGATAGCGCCTACAATTCAAAATTTAATAAAACAATTTTAAAAGGCACTCCGCAATTAACGGAAGTTAAAGAAAATGACCCTTCTCAGGAATTGCCTGTTATCATTTCCGGTCAAGTTTGTTTAAACAAAAATTTAAAATTGCCAATAACAAAACAACAGATAACGGCCATAGATAAAAACGGAAAAACTTTAAAAACCACATCAAGCAACCGATTTGGTGCATTTACTTTTACAGGCATAAAGGCATCTGAAGTTGTAAAAATTAAAATTAGCGCTAAGGATGCCGAGTCTGCCACAGCTAAATTCACTCTTTTTAATTCAAACAAGATATTGGTTGCTGATGCAAAACCGGTTAACGGCAATTGTGAATGGAACCTTAAACCCGAAGAGCTTAAAAGTTTAATCAATAATCAATATACTTCAAACATTGGGGGTAAATTAGTATTAGCATCAGGACCACAAAAAAAATTCTTTGCTAATAAAACCATTTATTTATGCAATAAATACAATACCATCATTCAAAAAACCACAACCAATGTGTTAGGCGCTTTTGTTTTTGAAGGACTAAAACCTGAAAGCGGTTACTTTTTGGGTGTTGACGGAAAAGAAGTTGGTTCCGGCGAAAAACTTGATCTTTTAAATAAAGACGATAATTATGTGAGGTTTTTTGATACCATTGCAGGAAACAGAAAGTCATTAAAATTAAATACAAACTACAACGAAATGTTCAATTCTATTTCTATTAGCGAAGATGAAATGAAAATGAATGTGAATGCAAAAGTGTATGGTGATCATAACACTAATCCTTTAGGAAAAATTAAAATTATTTTACTTAACGAAAACTATTTGGTTATAGATAGTGTATTAACAGATGATTTTGGCGCATTTAAATTTAAATACTTACCATTTTTAAAACGTTTTTACTTAAGCGCAAACAATTCTGATAATGTTTTAGATGCCTTTAAAAATATTTTAATTTACACCTTAGACGATAAATTGGTTAAGATAATTACTAACGAGAAGGGAAAACGATTTATTTACAAACCTATTGAAGCAGAAATCAATAAAATAAAAGACATCGAACTAGATGATCCTTGGTTGGAATTAATAACTAAAAAAAATACAAAAAAAGATAACAATACAATTATTGAAAATATTTTATTTGAAACAAATAAAACTGACCTTTTACCGCAAGCGCAAGAGGTTTTAAATAAAGTTATTCTTGTATTGAAGACTAACAAATCCATAAAAATTGAAATTAGCGCACATACAGATAGTAAAGGAACTGATGCCGACAACCTAAAACTAAGTCAATTAAGGGCAAAAACAGCTTTAAATTATATTATTGCAGGTGGCGTTGATATGGATAGAATAATTTCTATTGGATACGGAGAAGGAAAACTTCTTAATAAATGTAGCGGTAATGTTCCTTGCAGCGAAATTGAACATGCTCAAAACAGACGAGTAGAATTTAAAATATTAGAAAATTAATACAGTATAAAATGAAGACCTCAGAAATAACATTTAAAGTAACCGTTGATGAAAATAATTTACCTGTAAATATTGAATGGGACGCTCCAGATTCGGGAGAAAAAAGTAAATGCAAAAGTGTAATGATTGCCCTTTGGGATGAAAAAGAAAATAACACCTTACGTATTGATCTTTGGACGAAAGACATGATGGTTGATGAAATGAAAAAGTTTTATCATCAAAACATTATGACTTTAACGGATACTTATTTGCGTGCAACAGGAGATTCAAAAACAGCCGATAGCGTTAAGGCCGTTTTTAATCAAGTAGGAAAAGAAATTGGCGTTTTAAAATAAAGCTTCAGTTTTTTGAAGCTAACAGGGATTAAATAATTAGCCATTTTATTATATAACGTGATAACAACTAAGTTGTTTTCCCTTCTTGTGTGCTCTGAAAAAAGCTAAAGTTTACATTACCATAACTTCTCTTCTGCACAAATCCTTCAAGAGTTTCAAGATTGGTTCTTGGCCCGTGTTCTATAATTAGCCAACCATCAGTGTTTAACAGTTGTTTTTCAAAAACCAATTGTTGTATTGTTGGAATATTTTCAAGATCATACGGCGGATCTGCGAATATCATATCAAATTTTTGATTACACTTTTTTAAAAAATCAAATACATCACTTTTAATTGCATCTATATCAAATTTTAATTCCTTACTGGTTGCTTTTAAAAAACCTACGCATTTAAAATTTTTATCAATGCTTAGTATTTGTTTACTGCCTCTTGATGCAAACTCCAATGAGATATGACCCGTGCCACTAAAAAGATCTAAAACTTTTGTTTCTGAGTAATCGATCTTATTATTTAAAATATTAAACAATCCTTCTTTAGCAAAGTCGGTTGTTGGTCTTACAGGCAGATCTTTTGGTACTTTTATAACTCTTCCCTGATGAGTTCCGCTAATTATACGCACAAATATTGATTTAGTAAAGTGAAATAAAAGTGTTGTGGTAATTTATTTAATTCGCCTTCCAATTTTAAATTTGAATTATGAACTACAAATTCTACGTGTTTTATATATTTTTTTATTGATATGATCAGTGAATCGTTTGTTTGAACTTGCCCTCCAATTAAAAGTTTAGTGTTTAAAGGATTTAAACTAAACTGCTCCATCATAAAAAGAAGGTAGTATAAAACATCTTCATTATTTTCGAAACTAAATACATTAAAAAACAAAAGATTGTTATTGCTTTTTGCAGCAATTTCAATTAATCCATCATTAATAATTAAAAACAAATCACAATTAATTAATGAGTGGTTGCTAAATAACAGTTCGATATTTATTGCACCTGAATGTTTGATTATGGCTTGAGCAAACGTTTTTTCTAAATTCTGAATCAACTCCTGATCAAATGAGTAACAAAAATTTATATTATTTATAGTATGAAAATGCGGGTTTTTTATTTCGCTTACCCCGGTTGAAAATGTTAAAAGCTCTTTAATTTCGATCGCACCCGAATAAGATTCAGGAACAATGGTAAAATCTTTACTGAGAATAGAAATAATGATCTTTTCGAATTTTTTTTGAGTTAATTGATAATTATTTATCAAAAAGCCTATTTTCTCTGTTAAATTTCCACCACCCGGAAGATTTATTAGTTCGATGTGGCACAATTGATGAATTACATCAAAATTTTGGTTTGTAATTGCGAAAATGAAAGAATTTTGACTAATAAACACTGATAACGAACCTTTTTCATTCTCCTTAAAGGCTGTTTTATTGGTTAAAATCTGTTTTTCTTTATAATATTGGCCTAACATTTCGTAACAAAGCTAAGGTATTCTTAAAAATAAAAAATTTTTTTTTTAAACCAATTAAACCTTTTTGTACTTTTATTATCATAGAAGAAATACTAAAAAAACAGAAAAAATGAAAACTTCAAAAATTTATTTAGGACTTGCAATTACTTTATTAGCCGGAGCTGTTACTTTTAGCTCGTGTCGCAAAAAAGAAAAAACCGATGCAACACCTGCCGATACTGAACAATCAACTGCTACCGATAACAACTTAGCCGAAAATACATCTAACGATATTGTGGCTATGGGAAGTCAGGTATGTGAAAATGGCTCACTATCTATGTTTAAAACAGAGGGAAATGGCATTTTAAGTATATCCCCTTGCGCCACAATTACTGCTAATACAAGTGCTAAAACATATACAGTAGATTTTGGAACAACCGGATCATGTGTTGGAACAGATGGAAGAAAACGTACAGGTAAATTGTTCTTTAATTTTTCAGCCTCATCTCCATCTACAGCAATTTATTACCGTAACCCGGGTTTTAGCATGAGCGTTACCAGTTCTAATTATGTTGTTGATGGCAACCAAGTAAACGTTATTAATAAAACCGTAAAAAACACAACTCCACTTTCTATTCCTGCCGGCCCTTACCCTCCGTATAATTTAACATGGTCGGTAACTGCCCAAATTTCAATTGTAAAGGCAAATAATGGCGGAACTATTTCTTGGACATGTAATCGTACTAAAGAATTACTAAGTTCTGGTGATCCTCTTTGTTATAACGGTCAAAGTTCACCTATTAACTGGACCAAGGCAAAGGTTAAACTAAATGGAACTGCAACAGGCGTAAACGCTAAGGGCGAAAACTTTACTGCAACTGCTAAAGATCTTGTAAGAGATTTTACTTGTACACCTGATAATACTAAACCACACCGTCATCCTTTTATTAGCGGTACAATTGAATATACTCCCGGTAATCGCCCAACTCGTTTTATTGATTTTGGAAACGGAACTTGTGATTTTGGTGGCACAGTAACAATTAATGGCCAATCGTTTACTTTTACTCTACAATAATTAAAAAACAAAAAAAGTTATAAAGCCACCCTAATTAGGGTGGCTTTTTTATTTACATTTAATCATTCATGTCTGCCATAAATTCATCCAACGAATTTGAAAAAATAGTTTCCGGTTATCTTCCTTTTGTTGCAAACGAAGATCAAAAAATTGCTATTAAAAAAATCTCAGAATTTATTTTTAATAAAGATGAGCGGAGTGTTTTTATATTAAGAGGATATGCAGGAACCGGTAAAACAAATCTTATTTCAGCTTTTACAAAAGCCTTACCCGGCATAAAATGGCGCAGTGTTTTATTAGCACCAACAGGCAGGGCCGCAAAAGTACTTGGCATGTACTCTCAAAAAATAGCGCAAACAATTCATAAAAAAATTTTCAGAAAACAAATTGGTTCCGATGGTTCTTTTCATTTTTCATTATCAGAAAATTTACATAAACACACATTATTTATTGTAGATGAGGCTTCGATGATAAGTGCTGACTCGGGGGGGCAAAATTTATTAAATAGTTTATTAGAAAATTTGTTTGAATACGTTTATAGTGGCGATAATTGTAAATTAATTTTAATTGGCGATACTGCTCAGTTACCACCAGTTGGCAGTAACGAAAGCCCGGCGCTAAATGAACATTACCTAAAAACCGCATTTCATTTAAATATTAATTTCTTTGAATTAAAAGAAGTAGCAAGACAAAGATTAGAAAGCGGAATATTATTAAACGCAACAAACATTAGAAACAATATTGGCAACCAAGAATTTGAATTCCCAAAATTAATATGTGGTAACGATGTAATAAATTTACCCGGCGATGAATTGGAAGATTGTATCAATTCAGCAATTTCAAAATATGGCGAAGAAAATGTGGTAATTATAACACGAAGTAATAAACGAGCGAATTTATTCAACCAAAGTTTTAGAAACAGAATTAAATTATATGAAGAAGACATTTGTACAGGTGATAAAATAATGGTGGTAAAAAACAATTATTTTTGGTTGCCTGAAAATAACGGAGAAGCGGGTTTTATTGCAAATGGCGATATGGCAGAAATAACACGTTTAATTAATAGAGAAAATTTATATGGTTTTAATTTTTGTGAATGTCAAGTACGCTTTATTGATTACCCTAATTTACCTGAGCAGCAAGTAAAAATAATTACTGATACCCTTTTTACAGATAATCCCTCGTTAAGCCAGGCCGAACAAAAACAATTATTTGAATCTGTTTTAGACGATGTAAGAGATGAGCCAATTAAAGGAATAAGAATGGCGTATTTAAAAAACAGTCCTTACTATAATGCACTTCAGGTAAAATTTAGTTATGCCATAACTTGCCACAAATCTCAAGGTGGCCAATGGCCAATCGTATTTATTGATCAAGGTTTTTTAAAGGAAGAAAATATAGATGAAAATTTTCTGCGATGGTTATATACTGCAATTACGAGAGCAACTGAAAAAGTGTATTTAATTAACTTTAACAGTTTGTTTTTCAATTAGTTACGAATCTGTTAACTATTACTTTGCATAAATACATCAATTTGCTTATGGTTCTGTTAGTTTTTTTCCCTATTTTTATTCAGTAAACTCAAATGAGAAAGGTCCTTTTTTTATTCACCGCATGTTTGTTTGTCCTAATTACTGAGGCTCAGAATTTTACGCGACCTGGTGATTGGAAAAAATTCAGGAAAGAAATTTTTATTAGTGCCGGAACTTCTAACTTTTTGGGTGACCTTGGAGGTAGAGATCAAATTGGAAAAGATTACAGTCCTGTAGATCTAGAACTTTCTCAAACAAAAACTGCTTTTGGTCTTGGCTACCGCTACAAATTAACCCCTTGGTTAAACGTTGTAGGAAAATTTAATTATCTAATTGTAAAAGGAGATGATGCTCTTACACAAGAGCAATTTAGAAATAATAGAAATTTAAATTTTAAATCTAATATTTTTGAATTAGCCGGCAGGGTTGAAATTGGTTACCAGTCTAGTAAAACAGGAAACAGATACGGAATAAAAAGAACCTTAAATAGAAGACATAAGTCAAACAATCATTCTTTCTTTGTATTTGCCGGCATAGGAGGTTTTTACTACAACCCTAAAGGCAAAACTCCACAAGGTAAATATATTAACCTAATGCCCTTGCATACCGAGGGGCAAGGCCTGCCGGGTGGCCCAAAAAAATACACAAATTACAGTATTTGTATTCCACTTGGAGCATATTATAAAATGACAATAAATAAGCAATGGACAGTTGGTTTAGAATTTGCTTGGCGCAAAACTTTTACGGATTACATTGACGATGTTGGTACAACCTATTATGATTCTCGTGCTTTAACTGCAGCATATGGCCCATTATCTGCACAAATGGCCGATCCAAATAAAGGTCTAGTTTACGGTCAAACATTACCGGATTCTCAAGGGATTAGTGCGCAACGTGGCGACGATGAAAAAGATTCATATATGACGCTTGAAGTAACTGTAGGTTACATTTTTAAACAAAAACGTAAGCGTGCAAGATTAAGAAGTAAATTCTAATTTTTTTCTGTTTATTTTCTTTCATTTATTTTTAGTTAAACAATTATGAGTTTTTCCCTAAGACCATGGGCAATGGATGATCTAGAAAGTTTGGTGAAATTTGCAAACAACAAAAACATTGCAAACTACATGACCAACAAATACCCACATCCTTACACTAAAGAAAACGGAATTCAATTTATTGAGTTTGCATCAAAACAAAACCCGCAAAATATTCTTGCTATAGAAATAAAAGGCCAAGCGGTTGGTGGTATTGGCATTCATCCGCAAGACGATATTCATTGCAAGAATGCAGAATTAGGTTATTGGTTAGCCGAACCTTTTTGGGGACAAGGAATTACAACAAAAGCAATTATTAAAATGGTAGATTACAGTTTTATGAATTTTGATATTACCAGAATATTTGCAAGACCATTCGGCACAAATTCAGCTTCACAAAGGGTACTCGAAAAAGCAGGTTTTAAATTGGAAGCGCGTTTTGAAAAAACACTTTTTAAAAATGGTGAATTTATTGATGAGTTAATTTATGCCATAAGAAGAGAGGTTAATCCAATTAAATAAATCGATTTAAATTTATGGCGTGAAAAAAAATGGTGATAAGTTTTTAAAAAACGGAAATTTCAAAAAATGAATAGTTGTACATTTAGTCATCAAATTTTAATCACAAAAATCTCTATCATGAAGAAATTAGTCTACTTGTTATTTGCTCTACTTATCCTAAGTAACAATCAATCAAACGCGCAAAATAATAAAAACAAAAAAAATAATTCCTCTAGTTCAAGTTCAGCATCATCAGGAGGAGGTTGTTTTAACGAAAGCAGTAAGATCTTAAATATTGGAATTGGTTTTGGCGGAAGGTCATATTATAACTACAATAATGGCTACAGAGGATCTAAATACCGCTCAAGTCCGGCGTTTGGAATAAGTTATGAGCAGGCATTAAAAGAAAAGGTTGGCCCTGGATTCTTAGGTATAGGTGCATATCTTGGATACCAAAGTGCTTATTGGCAATACGATTGGGATTATAATAATAATAACAATTACTATTATTATAAACACAAGTGGAAGTATATGTTTTTTGCAGCAAGAGCGGCATACCATTTAGATGCCTTGAATTTTGAAAAAGGTGAAATATATTTTGGTGCTTTACTTGGATTGAGGTATACAAGCTATTCGTATGAAACAAATAGTCCTGATCCAAACAAAAACTCTTACCAATTAAAAAACAGCAGTTTATGGCCAAGTTATTCCGGCTTTATTGGAGGTCGTTATTATTTGGCTCCAAAAATTGCCGTTTACGGAGAGATAGGCTGGGCTTCATGGCTAACTGTTGGAGCAAGTTTTAAATTGTAATATTTTAGTTTAATAAATAAAAAAAGGTCAGTTTTAAAATTGACCTTTTTTTATGCCCAAAAAAATGTAATTTCATATCAGGTTAATTAAAAATTCACTTTACTTTTTTTCAAAAAAATGACTAATACTAAAATGGCTATTCATAAATTTTCAATAGTTTACATTTTTATATTTTCTTTTATTTCCAACAGTTTATTATCACAAAAAAAAACAACTACATCTGAATTAAAAATTAATGACTCTCCCCCATCCATTTCTACTAATCCGTCAAATTGCAGTTCCTCATCAGAAGCTTATCAAAAAAAATACAAACAACAATCGTTTTATGTTCCTAAAAATAAGGATCAGGTAATAACTTTAAAAATTACTGTTCATGTGTTTAAACCCATTGAGGATGTTGGCAGATGGCAAATGAACGATAACAAAATTAACGGATTGCCGGTTTTAAAAACATTGTTGGATTCTATTACCAACGGCAATCAAGAAAGGTATTCTGCAGAAAGGCATGCTACCTACCAAATGCAGGATTTTACACCCCGCTACATTTGCGATTCTAAAATACAATACGAAATAACAAATATTTATTTTTATCCGAACGAAGAATTGTATGTTAGTTATAACGATGAGGCATTATTTAACTTCATTGAAAAAACAGATTCTAATCGCATCAAAGAAGGTATGCCCTTAGTCTTTAATGGCAGCAATGGGCCCGGGCATCTCTCCAGCTATAAAGGCAATGCAGCATTAGTTACTACTTTGCAGGGACAAGATCTTGTTTTTGGACGATCGCATTTACTCCACGAAATTGGTCATGCTTTTGGATTAGGACATACCTATGTTAATAGCGGAGGTGGTGGCTCAGACTGGCAAAACTTTAATGCCCCCTGTGGATCGATGGATTATTTAAGTGATGTGTTTCCAAATAATAATCCTGCTTGTCAGCATGAAAAAGAAGCAACAACAATTCCTGATAACGCACCTTGTTTTTCTTGTTATGAATCTACACCGGACACGAGTAATAATTTAATGGGCGGACAACGCTATAACAGATGGATGTCACCTTTGCAGATGGGACGAAGAATACGAAGCATGCATATCAATTCGAACCTAGGGCGCAACATAAGGCACTATGCAAAAGATATGGAAAGTGATCATAAACATGTTTGGAAAATATCTTCTGACGAGATCTGGGATTTTGACATTCAATTGTACAAAGACATTGTTGTAAAAAAAGGAGTAACACTTACCATTAAATGTAAAACGGCTATGGCAATTAATGGAAAAATTAAATTAGAAAAAAACGCTAAGTTAATTGTTGATGGCGGCGAAATTACCGGTTGGTGTAAAACCGATACCTGGCAAGGCATTCAGACTCCTACAATAAAGAAAAAAAATAAAGATGATAAAACGATCGATCCGATTTTAATTAAACTAATTAACGGCGGAAAAATAAGTAAAGCCAAAATTCAAATGCCAATTGGCACTAAATAAAACACTAAAACTTTAAACCACATAGAAATATAGAAAAGTAAAACAACTTATAAGGGATCAAAGCATCATAAAGAGGAAGCGAGGCTTCCTATCCTATGTTAGCTTAATAAATTTATAAATTAACCCTAATAAAACCTATGTACCTACGTGGTTAAATTTTAATTAGATTTGACTATTATGAAAAAAGAACATCATTACAAAACAACAATAACATGGACCGGTAATTTAGGAGAAGGCACTGTAGACGCCAGATATTATAGTCGCGATCATACACTTTCTATTAAAAATAAAGAAGATATCTTTTGCTCGTCTGACACACCCTTTAGAGGAGATGGCACAAAACATAATCCTGAAGATCTTTTTCTTTATGCATTATCATCCTGCCATATGTTATGGTATTTACATTTATGTGCAGATAACGGTATAACCGTTGTAGAGTATGTAGATAATGCCGAAGGGATTATGCAAGAAAACGAAGGTGGCGGTGGTAACTTTAAAGAAGTAACATTAAAGCCAACTATTACAATTACAAATAAAGACCATATTGCCAAGGCAAATGAATTACATGTATTAGCAAATAAAAAATGTTTTATTGCCAACTCTTGTAATTTTGCTGTAAAACACGAGGCTAATTATTTGGTGAAATAAAAAACCACATAGAAACATAGAAAAAAAACCTGATAGGTACACAAAGTTTGAATCGCCAAGGCGATTCAATAACTATGTTTCCTTAAAAATTTAACTTTAAATTTAAAACCTATGTGCCTATGTGGTTTAATTTATAAATTTTAGAATAAAATTATTTCACCAATTTCATTTCGTTCAATAAATATCCCGCTCCGGCGTATTTATCGATCATCCACAATGTAAAGCGTACATCCAATACAATGTTTCTGCAAAAGTCACCATTGTACATCACATCACTCATGGTGCCTTCCCAGTTTCTGTCAAAGTTAGTGCCAATTAATTCACCTTTTGCATTTATAACAGGGCTTCCGCTATTACCACCTGTTGTATGATTGCTTCCTGTAAAAGCAATTCGTAGTTTTCCGTTCTTATCAACATACGGTCCGAAATCTTTTTTCTCAAATAATTCTAATAAACGAGGCTTAACGTAAAAATCTTCTAAACCTGTTTTGTTTTTTTCTACCATTCCATCAATAGTTGTGTAGTGTAAATTTAACACACCATCCTTAGGCTGATAATCGGCCACCTTACCAAAGGAAACCCTCAAGGTGCCATTTGCATCAGGATAAAACTTTTTATCTTTTACATTCTCTTTTAAACCCTTCATGTAAACTTTTTGAAGATCATTTATCTGTCGATCAAAATAACCGATTTGAGGAATAACTGTTTTTTGATAATGCAAGTAGATACTTGAAGCAACTAAATACATTGGATCTCTTTCATATAAAGAAGCACTTTTTTCAAAATCACTAAACATCAATTTAGCTTTTTCGTTATCAATAAAGCTTGAGTTGTTATATAAAAAGTCGGTTAGTGCATTTACATTACCATTATGCGCTGTTAAAAGAGAATCTAAATAACGCGGCATAAACTCTCTATCTGTAGCTGCAACATAAGCCTCCAGCATAGCTTTACACAATTTCCTGTCTGTTTCTTTATTAAAGTTTTTAAATGGCAACACCGGTTTTGTGTCCTTTAATAAAGTTTCAAATTTATTTTCTTTACCAAGTTGTTTCTTTTTTAATTCGGCAAACACCGGCATAAAACTGGCAGATAATCTAAAAGCATCAACACCCCATAAACATTCTGTAAAGTAATCGTACTGTTTACTTAAAGGCGCATATTCCTGATAGGTTCTTTTAAACTCATTAAATAAGTTTTTATATAATTCTTTTTTTACAGGATCAGAAGATACCAAAGCCAAAAATTCATCTTCCTGTTTTTTCTTTTTTTCAACCGCATTTGATTTTATCAACCCCGCCATTTCACCACTCCACTTTTTATAGGCGTTAGCAACACCTGCATATTTAGCGGTATACATTAAACGCAGCGTGTCATTCTTCTTCATGTCTTCATCCATTATAGCCAAACGTTTGCCGCGCAAATTAACACGCAAGGGATCTTGTTGTTTAATTAAAAGATCTACCGCATAAGAAGTTAAGTATTCTTGTGTTCTTCCGGGAAATCCGTAAACCATCGTAAAATCACCTTTTTCTGCTCCTTTTAAAGAAATTGGGAACGAATGAATTGGTTTGTAAGGAATATTTTCTGCATTAAAATCGGCAGGTTTATTTTCTTTGCTTGCATAAATTCTAAACATACTAAAATCGGCATTATGACGTGGCCATACCCAATTATCGGTTTCACCACCAAACTTACCAATACTCTCAGGCGGTGCGCCAACTAAACGAATATCTTTAAAGGTTTCTGTTACAAATAAATAATATTCATTACCATAATAGAACGGGCGAATAAAAGCTTCGTAATGGTTATCTTTTTTAGCAAGGGTTTCTAAACTTTTAATGGTTGCTTTTATTGCAGAATCTTTCTGTATCTCAGAAAAAGTAGATTTTATAGACTCCATTACTTTTACTGTAACATCTTCTATCTTTTTAATAAACGTTACAGTTAAACCCGGGCAGTTTAATTCTTCGCTTGGTTTCATTGCCCAATAACCATTTTTTAAATGATCATTCTGCACTGTACTTAATCCTGCAATAGCAGAAAAACCACAATGGTGATTAGTTAATATTAATCCTTTGGTAGAAATAACCTCAGCCGTACAGCCTCCGCCAAATATAGCAACTGCATCTTTCATACTTGCTTTATTAATGCTGTAAATTTGCTCAGCAGTTAATTTAAAGCCGTTCTTTTTCATGTCTTTAATGTTTAATGCCTCAATTAATTGCGGCATCCACATTCCTTCGTCTGCTTTCCCTAAAAAAGTTACCAGTACAAAAAGCAATATTATTTTATTTTTCATTTTTGTTTTATAATTTAAAATTTATCATTTCCCTAGTCCCGCCATTTTCATAGCGTCTAATTTTATGGCGCTATCTAATGGTATCTGTAAATAATTACTTTTTTGAGTTGCTTTTTTTAATAAACCCGGAGCCTCTCTAATTTGTTTTGCGTAAACCTGAATTTGTTTATTTTTTTCTGCACGAGCAGTATAAGTTTTTGGAGACGTATATAATTCGTAAGCATCGTTAATAAACGTATTTCCAAAAATTGGTAAGTTTCCATCAGAATATAATATCATGATAACCTGATTACTTTCAATTTCTTGTTTAAGATCTAATTCCCAAACCTCAACTTTTTCTCCCGGGCGAGGTGATGGAACTACACGATTTGCGTAATACCAAAATTGCCCATTCGCAAAGCATGCCTGCCCTACTCCCATATAAACCGGACCATACCAATAGCTATCAGAAATTGTAAGTACACGTGTTGTATTTTTTAAACTGTCATTCTCAAATTGAATTAGAGGATATGCCAACTTCATATTTTGCTCGGGATTAGAATATAAATTCATGCTTTTTAAAACATCCGCATCACGACTTCTTGCAGTATCAACCACATCAATTTTATTCCAAACAATATTTGGCATATCGCAATGATGCAATTTTTCGATGTGTTTAATGATAGTATCAACCGCTAAACATTCGCCGTAATAACTCCAATGATGTCCGAATTTAGGGAACAAAGCATGCGGAGATGTTGGTTTTAATTTTTCGAAATAAGAATAAAGGTCTAAATAATTTAAGTTTAAGTTTTTGCTATTAGCCGCAAATAGATCGTGATTTGTTTTTTGAATTGGATGAACGTATTTTTTTTCGATAAACTCTTTACAAGCTTGTCCCTTGCCCGGAGCGTAAACCAACAACAGATCAATTCCTTTTTTCTTTAATGTATCCTGAACAACTTTAGCTTTTTCTAATAGAGTTTTTACTTTTTCTTCTTTCAACAGATCATCGCCATAGGCTGAAAAAATATAGCTTTCGCTAAAAACATAATCTTCTTTACCTAAAACAAATCCATTTACCCGTATTTGATTAAATGCTTTATAATAGAACTGATTATTTAAGCGAACCATTTTTTCTTTGTAAGGCCAATGATCGTTTATATAATCTTCCTGTGCTAACTGATAAGAACCATCAAACCAGGCTTCTTTTGAGAACACAGGTTTTTCATCGCTAATTACAATACCAATTAAATTTGGTTTATTGTAAGTAACATCTTCCTCCCCATCTCTTCCCTGATAATTAAGATAAGTATATATCAACGGCCAAACAAGCGCAAATAAAATAAGCACATGATGAATTGAATATGTTTTTTGCTTAGCCGACATTAAAATCTAAAATAAATAAAAGGGTTAAAATCTAATGCTGTAATAAAACTTAATGAGGTATAAAATAAAACAATACTAACTAAAACCGCTAACCATTTCCCTGCGTTTGAAAATTGTTCGCCATATAATTTGTCTTGCAAAGTTTGAGTTGATTTGGTAATAGCAAAAAACGAAAACAAAAATGCTAACGAGGCCATAAAAATAAAATCGTTATTTAAAGCAAATTTACCATCAAAGAAGTTGAACGAATACATTTGTTTAATAACGTTAACACCATAACTTAAATTTTCATTTCTAAATAAAACCCAACCTGTTATTACGATAATAAATGTGATTGGAACAGAAATAAATTTTCCTAGTTTTAAATAAACCTTTCCTAAAAATAAACGTTCAAGAATTAAAAATAAACCGTGGTAAGCGCCCCACAACACAAAATTCCAACTAGCACCATGCCATAAGCCTGAGAACAAAAACACGATGATCAAATTACGATAAAGTTTAGCGTTACTATTTTTATTTCCACCTAATGGAATATATAAATAGTTCTTCATCCATTCGCCTAAAGTAATATGCCATCTGCGCCAGAACTCATTGATGCTTGCCGAAGTGTAAGGATTTTTGAAATTTTCAGGGAATCTAAAGCCCATCATTTTACCTAAACCAATGGCCATATCGCTATAGCCACTAAAATCAAAATAAATTTGAAAGGTGTAAGCCAATGCGCCAACCCATGCAGCAGCTGTATCGAGTTGCTCGGGTGCTAATTTAAAAACAGCATCGGCTTGCATACCAAGCGTGTTGGCAATAATTGTTTTTTTAGCAAGACCTAAACAAAAAATTAAAAAGCCACTTAGCTTTATGTTAGGCGTGTAATTTTTTTCACGATCGGTAATTTGATCGGCAATATCGTTGTAACGAACAATTGGTCCTGCAATTAATTTAGGGAACAATAAAATGTAGGTTTGGTAATGCCAGAAGTTTTTAAGCGGTTTGTGAACGCCTCTGTAAACATCTATTACATAAGTTAAACTCTCGAATGTGTAAAATGATATACCAATTGGTAACACCACTTTTAACCAGGAAATTTCAGTTCCAAGAAGCGCATTAATATTATCAATAAAAAAATTACAGTATTTAAAATAAAACAGTAAACCTAAATTTAAACAAAGCGAAACAACTAAAAATTTATTTTTTGCCGACTTCGTTTTTTGGTTGTGCATGGCATTTACCAAAAAATAATCTAAAAAGGTCGTGCCAAGAATTACGAAAATAAATTTTGGTCCGCCCCAACTATAAAAATAAATACTGCCAATTAAAATTACTGCATTTTTAAATTTATGCGGCACTAAATGGTATAGCAATAAAAATATTGGAAGGAAATAAACTAAGAAAGTTATGCTGCTAAAAACCATGTTATATTAAGGCACACAAAAATAAGATTATTTACGGATGCTACAAGGAGGATTTTCACAAGTATTTTCCCCTTTTAGGGGGATTTTTGACTTCTAGTTTTTGATTATTTTATAATAAGAATGGCCTTGTTCATTTTCTACCTTAGCAGTTAAAATACCTTTTGCCAAATCTGAAAGGTTAATTTGAAAATTTCCGGCTTCTGAAAACTCATGATCATAAACCAAATCGCCTAAAGTATTATAAATACTGACTTTGTAGGGCTTATCCAATTCAATAGTAAAATTACCGTTGTTTGGGTTGGGATATAGTTTTAAAAGGGAATTTGAAATGGAGTTTTTGTTTATACCAACACCGGCTGGCACATAATCACAAATAGACGAGCTTGGGTTATAAAGTGGAAAGTTATTATCGCTATAACAAACAAAATTACCAAATATAGGACCATCGATTATACAATGATTATATGGAAATAAAAAGCCAGACAAACCAGCGATTTTCTCTATCATCGTTAAAGAATATGAAGGAGAAGTTTGAGTTGAAACTTTTATTTTTCTTAGAAAAATGTTATTTATCATAACATGTCCTGTATCAAAAACAGTTAAGGTTGATCGAACATAATTTGGTAGTGGAGGTAAACAAGTACTATTAGGGTATTTTATCCCCAACCATTTATCACCAATATTAGCGTTAAAATTAGCAATCGTATCAAAATTAAAAGAATCTGTGTTATAAATATAAACCACCTTATTACTCTCGTAGGTATTTATATCTACATAATTATTCAATGTTGTTGTGGGAGAAGTGGGCCACATAGTTTTACCTATATAAGTACCAACCATGTTATTACAAACTATACTATTTATTAAAACAGTATTTGTAACAGTCAACTTTAAATGACCATCATAATAAGGATACATATTTGCATAAACCCTATAATGCCATGTAGCACCAGGCGGACACCACATTTGTGCATTGATCTGCAAACCAAAAATTGTTACGAAAAGAATAAATAGAATTTTCTTCATGTATAAATTATATACTACAATTTACACATAAAATCCGAGAAAAAAGAAATTAAAAACGATGAACTATAAATGTAAAGAAGCTTTTTTAGCAAGCAATTGTTCTTCTGTCTCTACGTTATCTTCATCAGAAATACAACAATCAACCGGACAAACTGCTGCACATTGCGGTTCATCATGAAAACCTTTACATTCGGTACATTTATCGGTTACAATAAAATAAACATCCATGTTTTTAGGTGTTTGAGGAGCCGCGGCATCCACTTCTTCTCCACTGTTGTGGCCTTTATATAAACCCTTCACTCCGGATCCATCGGCATAACGCCACTCGGCGCCACCTTCATATATTGCATTATTAGGACATTCAGGCTCGCAAGCACCACAATTAATACATTCGTCTGTTATTTTAATTGCCATTTTTTTACTTAGTTTTGTTTTTTGAAAATAGGGTACAAATATACGACCTAATACTATGACTTTAAAACAAAGAATAGACGGATTTGTTCAAGTTGGATTGTTTATAAAAAGACATTTTAGCGAGCAAAAACCTAACGAAACACAATTACACCAAGGCTTAGATAAGCTTATGGAAATGGCTCATATATACAACAACTGGTTTATACCCGAATTTGTTAAAGAATCTATAATTAACATTTCGGAACTTTTAAAAGAGGATGATCTGATCAAATTCGCTGAAATTATTAAAGAAAAACCTCAAAAAACCGTTGCTATTATTTGTGCCGGCAATATTCCAATGGTTTCTTTTCATGACATTTTATGTGTGTTATTAAGCGGGAACACCGCTCTTATTAAGCTTTCGAGCGATGATAATGTATTGACCCCTTTCTTTTTAAAGCTTTTAACCCACTATGAACCCGAATTTGAATCGCAAATTTTATTTGCCGAAGGAAAATTGGGGGCTTTTGATGCTGTAATTGCTACCGGCAGTAACAATACAGCGCAACACTTTAAGACATATTTTGGAAAATACCCACATATTATTCGTAAAAACCGCAGTTCTATTGCCGTTTTAACAGGAAAAGAAAGCTCTGAAGACCTGAAAAATTTAGGAAAGGATATTTTCCTTTATTTTGGCCTTGGTTGCAGAAATGTGAGTAAAGTGATGGTTCCTGAAGGCTACTCTTTTGACAAGTTTTTTGAATCTATTGTAGACTTTGGCTTTGTGGTAAATAATAAAAAGTACGGCAATAATTACGACTACCACCGGGCAATTTATTTACTGGAATCCATGCAGTTTTTAGACAATAATTTTTTAATGATCAAAGAAAGCGCCGATCTGCACTCGCCTGTTGGGGTTTTATATTACCAGTATTATAAAAACGAGAAAGAATTAGCCGACCATTTAACGTCATTAGGTGAAGAATTACAGTGTATTGTAGGAAAAAATCACCTCCCTTTTGGTTATTCACAACAACCTGTTATTACTGATTTTGCAGATAATGTAAATACATTAGAATTTTTAGTAAATTTATAGTGGTTCATGAATAGATTTATAAAGGTCATATTTTTACTATTTGCTTGTATTAGCGTGCATGCGCAAGTGCCAACTGCTACTATTGTTAGTCCGTCGGCAACATTGTGCACCGGCGCATCCTTAACATTCACTACCATAACAACAAATACACCTACAGCTTATAGCTGGTCTGTTTCTCCAAGCAAATCCGTTTCGGTTTTACCGGATTTTGGCAGTCCTTCTATTACTTTCACTTTTTCTTCAGGAGGAACTTATGTTATTAGCCTTTTGGTTTCAAATGCCTCAGGTTCTAATATAGCAACAAGTACTGTAATTGTTACAAAATCTGCAAAAGCATCCTTTAATGCCAGCCTAACATCAACAGGTTTTCCAAACGAATTAGTATTAACAAATTTTTCTACCAACAGCCTTTCCAATCAATGGCTTTTTAATGATGATCTTGCTGCAAACACGACTTCACTAAATACCATAAAAAATTATTCGGTTAGCGGCAATTATTCAGTTACCCTAATTGCTTATGGTAATTCAGGATGTAACGATACATCTCGTTATGCGTTTAGAATTGGCGATTCTTCGGGTGTTACTTTACCAACGGTTTTTTCGCCTAATGGGGATAATGTAAACGACATATTTAAACCAATTGCAAAAGGTATTTCTAAAATGAATGTTTCTATTTTTAACCGTTACGGCACAATAATAATTAGCTGGGACAGGGTTAATGGATTTTGGGATGGTCACACTACCAGCGGCGAGCGTTGCGAAGCCGGTGTGTATTTTGTAATATTGGAAGCTACTGGTTTTGATGGTAAGTCATACAAATTAAAACAGAGTTTAACTTTAGTCCGATAGTTATCTTAAAGGTTAACAACATATCTTTTAATTACCACAATCAACATTATTTTAAGGGGATAAGAAATGTTTCGCTACAACTTAATAATGGCGAGATATTAGCTTTAGTTGGCAAAAGCGGCAGCGGAAAAACCACTCTCATGAAATGTATTTATGGTCTTGAAGATCTTGATGCAGGAGAAGTGATCTTTGGAAATAAAAAAGTACTTGGCCCGTCTTACAACCTAATTCCCGGTTATGAAGAAATGAAATTGGTGAGTCAGGATTTTTATGTTTTAGATAACCACACTGTTGAAGAAAATATTTTTGATAAATTAATTGGTTACACCAACGAATTAAAACAAAAGAGAGCTACAAAACTTTTAAAATTATTAGACTTGCTTGCTTTAAAAAATTCTAAAGCAAAATTCTTATCAAGTGGTCAAAAACAGCGTGTAGCAATAGCCAGAGCCTTAGCAGTAATTCCAAAAGTATTATTGTTGGATGAACCTTTTAGTAATTTGGATACTATTTTAAGTGAGAAATTATTTGCGTTTGTTACCAGCGAAGTAAGAAAAAATAAAACCTCTGTAATTTTAATTACACATTTAGCAGATGAAGCTTTAAAATATGCTGATACACTTGCTGTAATGGATAATGGTAAAATAATACAGTCAGGTAAAAAATGGCAAATTTATTATCAACCCAAAAACACAAAATTGGCGGGACTGTTAGGTCCGTTTAATATTATTAAAGCCGAAGATTTTGAGAAAAGTTCAAAACAAAAAACTAAACTTTTTGTAAGACCCGATAAATTAAAAATAACAACAGCTAAAAGCAGTTTTGATCTGGAGTTAACTATATTAAATTGTACGTTTAACGGTAAATGCTTTGAGGTTTTAGGTGAAACAAAAAACGGAAACCCGGTTCTTGTATATTCACCAAAAGAATTAGAAACAGAAAGACAGTATTATTTTTCTATAGAATCGTAAACTATTACCACTCCTCTTTTCCTGAATCAGCTGAAGATTTTTTCATTCCTTCCTTAATATCTTCAACAACTACGCCTGCCCCTCTTAAGGCTTCGCCTTTAAGTTTTTTCCACACAAGATCTCCCATTGCCATACTTCCGCACTCAGGCACTTTATTATCAATACTTCCTGCAGTGGTTTTTCCGCTTGTGCTAACATGTTTAATTTGAGAAACAGTGTACTTGTATTTATTGTCTTTACACTCAATAGTAACTTTCATGTGTATTTTTCCTGTATAATCAACCTCAGGATTTAATTCTTTTGGTTTAACCGGAAAAGTAGCAGTACATTCTGCTTTTGAACCCGTAGTTACACCACTGGTTTTGCCATAACGATTACTTTCGATCTTAACCCAATTAACTGCACGTTGCAATAATTCACTTGAAGGTAATGAATCTGTATTTACTACCTCAGAAAACTTAGTTTCATTTTTCTTTTTAGGAGCATCTGCTTCTGTTTTTTCCTGAGAAAAAGCAGAAGGACTAAAAACAACTAAAAAACAAATTACTAAAGCTTGTATGTATTTTTTCATATTTTATATTTTGTTATCCTCTCAGCAGTATTCGTACCAAGAAAATAAAATTACATTTTTTTAATAAATTTTAGGAAATTGATTTGGGTTAACTTCCGACATTAAATTATAAATAGCGTCAAAAACATCATCAGAATTTGGCTTGCTGAAATAGTCTCCATCGCTGCCATAAGCTGGTCTGTGATCTTTAGAAGCTAAAGTTAAAGGTGCTGAATCTAAATATTGATAAGCACCCTGCTCCTCTACGATCTTTTGAAGAATATAGGAGCTTGCTCCACCTGAAACGTCCTCGTCTAACACTAATAAACGATTTGTTTTTTTAACGGACTCAACAATTGAATGATGTATATCAAATGGTAACAATGTTTGAACATCAATTAACTCAACTGAAATTCCGTGTTTCTCTAAATTTTTAATCGCTTCTTGTGCCACTCGAATGGTGCTTCCATAAGAAACAACCGTAATATCTTTTCCGGTGGTTAAAACCTCCGGAATACCTAATGGCGTTTTGTAGGCGCCAAAATTACTCGGTTGTTTTTCTTTTAAACGGTAAGCATTTAAAGGCTCTATCACTAAGGCAGGTTCGTCGGCTTCCAATAAAGTATTATAAAATCCCGAAGCAACTGTCATGTTACGAGGAACACAAATATTTATTCCTCTGCATGCATGCACGATCATGCCCATTGGCGAACCACTGTGCCAAACACCTTCTAATCTGTGACCGCGCGTGCGAATAATTACCGGCGCTTTTTGTTTACCTTTTGTACGCCATTGCACTGTCGCCAAATCATCGCTCATTAACTGAAGCGCATATAATAAATAATCTAAATATTGAATTTCTGCAATAGGACGTAATCCTCTCATAGCTAATCCAATTGCTTGACCCATAATTGTAGCTTCGCGAATACCTGTATCAAATACACGGTGCTCACCAAATTTAGCTTGCAATCCTTCTAATCCTTGATTTACCCCACCAATTTTACCGGAGTCTTCGCCAAATATCATTACTTCCGGATACTTTGATAAAATAGCATCAAAATTATCGCGTAATATTTCGCGACCATCCATTTGTTTATCATCGCTATATTCAACTGCTTTTGCCGCAATATTTCTAACTTGCTTTGGCGATTGCGAATATAAATAGGAACTAAAACGTTCGTTATTTTGAATACGAGAAGCTTCTAACCAATTAATTAATTTTTCTCTTGCAGAAGAATTTGAATTAACGGTTAAACGTAAAACATTTTTTACTGCAACGTGAATCTCTCTGCGAATAGGTTCTTTAATTGATTGAAGTTCTTTTTTAATTGCAAGAATTTCATCAGTACCAAGCTCATCAAACAAACTGCAAACCTCAGCAACTTCGTTTTTTATTGGGGTTAAATAATCTGTCCATGCTGCATTTTTAGCATTTTTAACTGCCTCTTTTGCGTCTTCTTCAATTTTATTTAATTCCTCTTCGTTGGCTAAAGCGTTATTAATGATCCAATCACGCATTTGTTTAACACAATCAAAATCTAATTCCCATTGTAAACGTTCTTTACTTTTGTAACGCTCGTGTGATCCGCTGGTGCTATGTCCTTGAGGTTGCGTAACCTCTTCCACGTGTACTAAAACAGGCACATGTTCTTCGCGACAAACCTTAATGGCTTTTTCGTAAGTTTCGCATAAATGGGCATAATCCCAACCTTTGGTTTTAAATATTTCGTAGCCTTTTCCGCCATTTTCGCGTTGAAAGCCTTTAAGAACTTCGCTAATACTTTCTTTGGTTGTTTGGTATTTTTTAGGAACAGAAATTCCATGACCATCATCCCAAACACTAACCACCATTGGCACTTGTAGAACACCGGCTGCGTTAATAGTTTCCCAAAACAAACCTTCGCTCGTAGAAGCATCTCCAATTGTACCAAAAGCAACTTCATTTCCTTTGTTACTGTATGTATCAAACGGAGCAACATGAAGATCTTTATTTATTTTATAAAAATGTGAAGCGTATGCCAAACCTAATAAACGCGGCATTTGTGAGCCTGTTGGAGAAATATCACTACTTGAATTTTTTTGATCTTTTAAAGCTTTAAAAGAACCGTCTTCGTTTAAACTGTGTGTTGCAAAATGTCCACCCATTTGACGGCCTGCGCTCATTGGCTCTGCATCAATATCAGTATGACCATATAAACCTGCAAACCATTGCTGTAAAGTAATGGCATTAATGGACAACATGAATGTTTGATCACGATAGTATCCACTTCTAAAATCACCATTCTGAAATACTTTACTCATGGCAATTTGAGCAAGTTCTTTTCCATCTCCAAAAATTCCAAACTTTGCTTTACCGGTAAGAACTTCTTTTCTACCTAATAAACTAGCTTGTCTACTTTCGTTAACTAATTTAAAATCTTTTAGAACTATTTTTTTGAAATCTTCAAAGCTTAAGTTGCTCGCTTTTACATCACTATCTTGTTTTCCCATTATAAAACCTTAATATACAAATATAACAGATTGGCGGGAATGGCAAAAATATTTTAACCCCAAATTACAAGCAAATAATAAAAATTATTAATTCCATAACAAATGCCGTGAATTTAACTTTTCGTAAGGATAAGCCTCAAAAATAAAGGGTTTTTATTTTGATCGATCTAAGTCGCAAATAGCAAAATCGTTAAGCTCTAATTAAAAATAGATCCATTAATAAATCATACCCAAAAGGGAATAAATCAAATTTGTGTCGGAAGTTTTTTAAAAAGAGGTATTAGCGTTTACTGTATTGCTCTTCGTAATACTTAGCATAGTTACCCGAAGTAACATTGTTCAACCATTCATCATTAGCCAAATACCAATCTACAGTGCGATCTAAACCTTGCTCAAATGTTACGGATGGCACCCAACCAAGATCTTTTTGCAATTTAGAAGAATCAATGGCGTAGCGTAAATCGTGACCTGCGCGATCTTTTACGAAAGTGATCAGTTTTTCATTGGTTCCCTCTGCACGGTTTAATTTTTTGTCCATTATTTTACATAATAAACGAATTACATCAATGTTGGTCCACTCGTTGTGTCCGCCAATATTATAGGTGCTTCCTAATTTTGCGTTATGGAAAATTGTATCAATTGCAACAGCGTGATCAACTACAAATAACCAATCGCGAACATTTTCACCCTTACCATAAATTGGTAATGGCTTGTTGTTTTTGATATTATAAATACAAAGCGGAATTAATTTTTCGGGGAAATGATTTGGCCCGTAGTTGTTACTACAATTAGAAATAACCACCGGTAAACCATACGTATCGTGGTATGCACGTACAAAATGATCGCTACTTGCTTTAGAAGCAGAGTAAGGACTGTGCGGATCGTAAGAAGTAGTTTCGGTAAACATTCCTGTTTCACCTAAAGCGCCATAAACTTCGTCGGTACTTACGTGATAAAATTTAGCGAATTTTGAATTTTCTTTTTTATACAATTCTTTTGCTGCGTTTAACAAATTTACTGTACCAATTACGTTTGTCATAACAAACTCCAAAGGATTAGTAATACTTCTGTCAACGTGACTTTCAGCAGCTAAATGTATCACTGCATTGTATTCTTCTTTAGTAAACAGATCATTAATGAATTTAGCATCAACAATATCTCCTTTTATAAACTTATAATTAGGTTTATTTTCAATGTCGGTAAGGTTAGCTAAGTTACCGGCGTAGGTTAATTTATCTAAATTATGAACTGTATAATTTGGGTACTTATTTACCATTAAACGCACTAAATGCGATCCAATAAAACCGGCACCACCTGTGATAAGAATTTTCATTTTGTCTTTTTTAAATTTTTTATAAACCCCAATACGATAAGGCTTTAATTTTATCCTTATACATACCTTTAATATCCACTAAAACTCCTTTGTTTGAAAGAATTGTTTTAAAATATTTTTCGTCAAGGGTTTTATATTCTTTGTGATTTACGGCAACAATAACGCCATCATAACCCTTACCAAGTTTACTTAAACCAAAACCATATTCGTGTTTTAATTCATCGCTATCGGCATGCGGATCAACAATTTCAACCTTTACACCAAACGATTTTAATTCCTTCACAATATCTGCAACTTTACTGTTACGAATGTCACTTACATCTTCCTTAAACGTAGCACCCATTACAAGCACTTTTGATTTGGAAAGATTTTTTCCGGCTGCAACAATTTTTTTAACGCAAGTTTTAGCTACGTAAAAACCCATACTGTCGTTTACATAACGCCCGCTATTGATCACACGTGCATGGTAACCCATTTCTTCGGCCTTATAAGTAAGGTAATAAGGGTCAACACCAATACAATGTCCACCAACTAATCCCGGAGAGAATTTCAAGAAATTCCATTTTGTTCCGGCAGCCTCCAAAACGTCATAAGTATTTATTCCTATGCGAGAAAAAATAATAGACAATTCATTCATTAAGGCAATATTCACATCGCGTTGCGTGTTCTCAATGATCTTTGCAGCTTCGGCCACCTTAATGCTTGATGCACGGTGAGTGCCGGGCTCAACAATAATTTCGTATGTTTTAGCAATATTTTCTAAACTTTCTTTATCGCAACCTGAAACGATCTTTAAAATTTTTGTGATCGTGTGCTCTTTATCACCCGGATTAATACGCTCAGGAGAATAACCAACTTTAAAATCTTTTACAAACTTTAAACCCGAATGTTGCTCTAATACAGGAATACAATCTTCTTCGGTACAACCGGGGTAAACAGTTGATTCATAAACAACATAATCTCCCTTTTTAAGCACTTTACCAACTGTGGTAGATGCGCCAATTAAAGGTTTTAGGTCGGGTAAATTATGTTCATCTATTGGAGTTGGAACAGCAATAATAAAGAAGTTAGCTTTTTTAAGATCTTCTAATTTATGCGTAAAAGAAATATCAGAGCCTGCAAAATCTTTTTTAGTTAATTCCTGACTTGGATCTATTCCTTTTTTCATCATATTAACGCGTTTTTCGTTAATATCAAAACCAATTACTTTTACTTTTTTTGCAAATGCTAAAGCAATTGGTAATCCTACATACCCTAATCCAATTACGGCAACAGTAGCTTCTTTTTTTAATATTTTATTATAGATCATAATTATTGTATTTTTTCGTAATCAACTCCGTTAAAACGTGCGGTAACCTTATACTTATAAGGCTGTAATGAAATTATTTCTTTTAATGGGTATTTATCTGTAGTAAATTTCTTTTTAATAATTGCTCCGCCAATTCTAAAGTTACTGCCTTCAAATTTTACATTACCCGAAATATTAAATGTTTTCCCGGGCTCTTCTGATTTGTACTCACCCTGTCCGTTTGATTTAATATTTAAAGTTTTTATTTCATCAAAACTGCAAGAAAGGCATTTCCAATCACCTATAAAACCTTGTTTATCAGAAGGAATATCCTTTCTGCAGGAAACTAATACTGTTGTAAGTAAACAAACAGCTAATACTTTTAGGGTGTTTTTCATTTATTTTGAATTAAGATTTTTAATAACTGCAGGCTGACGAAGTGAATAGATGCGCTCAATAATATCTACCACTTTTAAACCTTCTAAAGCGTTTGTTGAAATTTTATTTTTTCCTTTTAGAGTATCCACTACATTTTCTATTACGCTGTGATGATTATTTGCAGAGCCTTTGTAGGCACCGTAATCATTGGCTGGATTGGTTTCTTCTAATTTAGGCATAACATAATCTTTAATGTTACAAACCTCTATCTGATCCATGTATTGCCCACCAACTTTTACACTTCCTTTACTTCCAACAATGGTTAAAGATGATTCTAAATTTTTATCCCAAACGGCTGTAGAGTAATTTACACAGCCCATTCCACCATTTAAAAAATCGAAACTCACAAAACCGCTATCTTCAAAAGCCGTGGTTTTTTGATGATTAAAATCGGCGAACTTAGCTTGAATGTTTGTAATGTCGCCAAAGATCCAATACATGATATCTATCCAATGACTGAATTGTGTAAATAAAGTTCCTCCATCCAGATCCTCGGTTCCTTTCCAGTTACCGGGTTTATAGTAGCGTTCGTCACGATTCCAATAACAATTTAATTGCACCATGTAAATATCTCCAATTATTTTTTTCTTAACGATATCTTTCAACCAAACACTTGGTGGCGAATATCTATTCTGCATCACACAAAAAACTGTTTTGTCGTGATGCAAGGCGTTAAAAATAATTTTCTCGCAATCGGCTTTTGTTAATGCCATTGGTTTTTCTACAACAACATGTTTATAGGCATCTAAAGCTTTTAGTGCATGCTTAGCGTGTAATCCATTTGGCGTGCAAACATTAACAACATCCACTTCAGGATGTGCGGCTAACAATTCCTCTACAGAAGAATAAAATTTTTCTTTAAGATCTGTTAATCCCAATTTATCTTTTGGTAAAGAATCACAAACAGCCACCAATTCACAATCAGGATTTCTGCGTACCATTTCTGCATGACGTTTTCCAATATGCCCTTGCCCGATCACGGCAAACTTAATTTTGTCCATTTTTTTAGCTTAAACGTGTTACGGTGTTATTTTCTATTTTATATGTTTGCCCGCTTTCTTTACAAGTAGCTAAACCATTTTTATCAAATTCTAGTCTATGCCCATACTCACTCATCCAGCCTATTTGGCGAGAAGGATTTCCAACAACTAAAGCGTAATCGGGAATATGTTTTGTTACCACTGTTCCAGCGCCAATAAAAGCAAACTTACCAATATCATGACCACAAACAATAGTAGCATTTGCGCCAATTGAGGCACCCTTACCCACATGTGTTTTAGCATATTCTGATTTACGGTTTATTGCACTACGTGGATTGATAACATTTGTAAAAACCATGCTGGGCCCTAAAAACACATCATCATCGCAGGTAACACCGGTATAAATTGAAATATTATTTTGAGCTTTTACATTACTACCAAGCACTACGCCCGGCGATACAACTACATTTTGACCAAGATTACAATTTTTTCCTAACTTACAATTAGACATAATATGGGAAAAATGCCAGATCTTTGTACCCTCACCGATCTCACATCCATCATCAATAACAGCGGTTGGGTGAGCAAAATAATTTTTAGTTTCCATAATAAAAAGGACTACAAAAATAATAAAATTGAGGGGATAGAAAAATATAATTCCATTTTTAATTTAAAGCCCTAAAATAAAGGCAAAAGGGCAATATTTTAATATATTTGTCGTTACTTTTATTATTATGAAATTTAACTTCAAAAACTACCTTCCACATGGCCTTGCCATTGTAATTTTCGCCATTATCACCTTAATTTATTTTAAACCACTTTTTAGCGGAAAAGAACTAAAACAAGATGATATTGCCCGTCACAAAGGCATGAGTAAAGAAATTGTGGATTATAGAAACACCCACCATTCTGAACCACTTTGGACTAACTCCATGTTTGGCGGAATGCCAGCTTATCAAATATCTACCTTATATCCCGGAAATTGGATCGGCAAGTTGGACAATGCATTTAAACTTTACATTCCTTTACCTGCAGGTTATTTATTCCTTTATTGCCTGGGCTTTTTTATTCTTTTACTTTGTTTGGACGTAAAC
>JALHPG010000004.1 GCA_022842625.1 Bacteroidia bacterium
GTTCCGTTTTGACTGTGAAGCTGGGGGATTAATACAAAAGAAAATAAAAGCGCAAAAACGAGCGCTAGTTTATTTTTTTTGTATTTGAATTGAATCATAGCTTTTGGGTATGTTGAGGTTTAGCGTTTGAGGCTTGTTTTTCTCAATGCGAACATAATCAATTTTTACGCTTGCTTTTTTCTCTGCCACTATATCAATATCAACATGGTATGGTGCATAAACACTATCTTTTTGCGTAAAATTTTTGTAATTGGCTATAAACGAGCGATTGGTAGCGGGGTCGGAGAATTCGTTTTTTATGATCTTATAGTTATCCGGGTTTAAAGTTAATATCTGTAAGGCTTTTTTAAGATCGTTCTCGCCACTCTGCAGCTTACGTAACCTCCTCTTTCTTTCGGTGCTAAGTAAATAATGGCAATTTTCACGATCGGTTACAGGTTTTAACTTTAAATCATCATCTTCATAAAATTCAGCGCTATTTCCAAATAGCACGGCTTGTAATACATCATAGTCGAGATCGGCATTTAACATATCGTTTATGTAGTTAAAATCACCTTTAAAGTATTGCTTTTTTACATCAATCCTAACCTTTACAGAGTCGCGTGTAATAAGAATCTTAGCCACCTGTATACCCAATAAATATTGAATAGTAATTAACATGGCGCTGTCTTTCCTAATATTTACACGGATATCAAAATTCTCTTCTTTTCCATCTATGAGCGTTTCAACATTTGCTTTTGCCATAACCCAAACAAAATCAAATTCGTTTTCTTTAACGTATTTACTTAGCGCTTTTGAGTTTTTAAAATCTAATTTACACCTACCCGCTAAAGTATCTGTTATAACAACTTCCGTTTGTGTTTTTTGGATTTTCTTTTTGTGTTTACAGGAAACGTTAAACAAAGCAAGCATTATAATTGCTGCAGTAAAATATTTTATTATCGACGCCCGCTTAATCATTTAGTTTTTTTGTTCTTATTTTAGATAATAAGGCTTCAGAATTGCCTCCGGCCTGCTTCGCTAAACCCCACTGTGTTAAGGCTTCTTCGGTTTTACCAAGTTTATACAGTACATCGCCGTAATGTTCTATTATATCGGCTTTTGGCGGACCAATTTTTGCAGCTGCAGAAAGCCACTCTTCAGCTTCTTTATATTTTTTTTGTTGATACAAGATCCAACCGTAAGTATCCATATAATTACGGTTGTTTGGCGCCAACTCGTTCGCTTTTCTTGATAGTTTTTCTGCTTTTTCTAAATTTTCGTTTCTTAAAGAAAGGTAATAGGAATAGTTGTTTAAAACATACGTATTGTCGGAATTTATTTTTAAAGCGTCATCAAACGCTTTATCCGATTTAGTGTAATCTTTTAAATAAAAATAGGCGTCACCCATGTTAGAATAAAAATCCATCATTAGTGCTTTGTTATCAATTACAAATTCTAAACCATCTTTTAATGATTGGGCGGCTTTTTTATGGTTTCGCAATTGCATATTAGCAATGCCATTAAAAAAATAGGTTGTGGGTTGATTTGGAAATAACTCCATGGCAATAGCACTGTGATGTTCTAATGAGTCGTATTGCCTTAGTTCGCTATCTGCAAAAAGCAGTTGACTCCAAACTCTAAAGTCTATTGTTTCGTTTACAGCAGCCACATAATAATATTTTGCTGCACTTTTAATATTGCCGGCAAGAATTAAAAAGTCGGCGTAAATAGCATTTCCTCTGGGATCTTTTGGATGGGTTTTAATAAGTATTTCGCTTAGCTCTAATCCACGTGAATAATATTTTGATTCGGGTTGTTTCTCGGCGCGTGAATAATAATACCTGGCAGCATCAATTTTATAATCTACTTCCAGATCAGGATTTTGAAAGGCTTTTTTTAAACACTCAAACGCCTCATCATCTTTTCCTTGGGCGCTGTAATAATCATGCAAAGCAAGGTTGATAGAAGGGTTGTTGGGGTCTATGTTTAAAATTTTATCGTACATTAATTTTGCCTGATCAAGCTTGTTCTGCTCAATATAAAAATCGGCCAGGTAAGCATAATATCTTGGTTCGGTTTTGTCAAAGTTGGAGAGGCGCAACAACTCTTGCTCTGTTTCTTTAAATTTCTTTTGATTTTTTAAGAGCTTACATTTATTTAAGGTTATCTGTTCATTTATTCCGTAAGTGTTTTCCAGTTCATCATATATTTTGTATGACCTGTCAAAATCACCAACTCGCGAGTACTCTATCGCCAAATCTTCTTTAAACTCTACCTTGCCAGGAAAGTTTTTTACAAGCTGCTCTCTTAATTTTACAGCTTGATTAAAATCCTTTACTGCCACATAACATTCTATAAGTAAAAGCTGATACCATTCGTTTTTTGAATCAGCCTCTGCGCATGCTTTTGCGTTTTGAATGGCTAAAGCATTTGCGCCTAAAAGTTTATAGGTTTTACCTAATTCGTATTTAAGCGGAATGCTGTTTGGGTCTAATTTTTTACACTCGTTAAAGTGCGTTAACGCTAACTGCAGGTTTTGTTTTTGAGGCTGGAGGGCTGCGCAGCCATCAATAAAATTACCGGTAAATTGAGCTTCGGCCGCTTGCGTGTTTTCTTTAACGGCAGTTTTTTTACTTTTGCATGAAACAAAAGCGGATGCCAAAGCGGAAACCGTTAGTAAAATTAAAGTATGTTTTATTAAATTAAACAATTATCTGTGTGTAATCGCTAACACTTAAGTCTAAGGCTTTGCCGGTTACCTCGGCACCAATTCCTAGAATACTGTTTGAAACGTTAGCGCTGTTTATTTTAGCATCTTTTTGGATAATACAATTTTGCAGGATGCTGTATTTTATTTTAGTATTTGCACCAATGCTAACATGTGGACCAACTATAGCGTTTGTTAATTCTACGTTTTCGCCAATAAAGCAAGGTTCAATAATGATACTGTTGGTGTTTTTAATGTTTTTTTCTTTGAGGTGTGGCTTACCTTTATCAAATTCTAAAACACGCTGGTTGGTATAAACCGTTGCGTTTTTGTTTCCGCAATCTAACCATTCTGTTACCTGGCCCGGCATAAACTTTGTGCCTTTTGCCTTCATGTTCTCTAAGGCATTGGTGAGTTGGTATTCGCCTTTTTCTGTAATATTATTATCAAGTAAATGTTGTAATTCTCTTTTTAAATAGTCGCCATCTTTAAAATAATAAATGCCAATAATTGCAAGATCACTTATGAATGTTGTTGGTTTTTCTATAAAATCTGTAATAGCGCCATTGTTGTCAAGCTTAACAACACCAAACTGACTAGGATCTTCTATTTTTTGTACCCAAATAACGCCCTCTTGTTCGGTATCCATAATAAAATCCGCCTTAAAAAGCGTGTCAGCAAAAGCTACCACGGTTTTACCTTTTATAGCATCTTTAGCACACATAATTGCATGTGCTGTTCCTAATGCCACATCTTGGTAAAAGATACTTCCTTTAGCGCCTTGACTTTCGGCAACTTTTATTAAATTTTGCTCAACTTCGGCACCAAAATCCGGCCCAATTATAAAAGCAATTTCATTTACTTTTTGTCCGCAAACCTTCGTAATATCTTCAACAAGTCGTTGTACAATTGGTTTTCCGGCAACCGGAATTAAAGGTTTGGCTGTAGTTAGAGTGTGCGGGCGCATGCGCTTACCTTTTCCCGCCATTGGTATTATAATTTGCATATAATTTTATTATCCCACAAAAATAGCATAATTTAATCATGAAATTGGGTAAAATGACCGTTAAAAAATACTTTTTGGCACTCGTAATTCCAGAGCCATTTTTTGAAAAAATAGAATCTGTTAAACAAGCATTGTTTTTAGAACAGGGCTTAAAAGGTGCATTACGAAGTCCTGCCCACATTACGCTTCACAGGCCTTTTGAGTGGAAAGAGGAAAAAGAAAACACGCTTATTGAAAAGCTAAACACCTTTAAGTTTTCCGGCGAATTACAAATCGAACTCAATAATTTTTCTTTTTTTGAACCAAGGGTTATTTATGTTGATGTTTTGCCTTCAAAAGAATTATTTTTGCTGCACAATAGCCTAAAAAATTTCGCAAAAACCGAGTTGAAGTTGTTTAATGAGGTTAATGATTTGCGTGGCTTTCATCCACACGTTACTGTAGCATCAAGAGACTTAAAAAGGCCAAAATTTTATGAGCTTGCCCCCGATTTTAAAACCAAAAAATTAAACGGCATTTTTAATTGCAGCAGTTTTTGTTTACTCAAACTAGAAAAAAAATGGGAAGTGTTGCATACATTCAACTTTATTAATCCTTAAGTTTTTTGTAAATTTATACTCCATTCGAGATATAAAAAATATTTGTAACCTAAGAAGTTTAGCATTAGCGATATTTATACTTTGCTTTTCTATAAATACCTTTTCTCAAAAAGAGGTTACCGAAAAAATGCTGCGCGATGTGTCGTTAGAAAAACAAGATAGTACCAAAATAAAACTTTACGAAGAGTATTTTAAAGGGCTTGCCGGCGAAAACGAAAATCTAATTATTAAGTATAAGAAATCTGCACTCGAACTTATACCAAAAACAAAACGATCTGAAAAGCAATATGCGACTATTTTATGTGTTATAGGCACCGCTCATAAAAACCTTAAGGAGTTCGATTCTTGTGAGAAGTATCAGTTTGCCGGACTTAAACTTTTCAAAAGTTTAAAAGACAGAAAAGGGATCTCTTTAGCCTATAATGGTTTGGGTGTTTTAGAAAAAAACAGGAATAATTTTTCGAAAGCCCTTGAGTATTATTTTGCTGCTATAGAGCCCTTGGATAAAGAGAAAGACAGAGGCCGTTACGCTACAATTTACATGAATATCGGCATCGTATATCGAAACTTAAAAAACCCACAGCGCGCAGTTGATTATTATAATAGCTGCGATTCATTATACCGAATACTTAAAGATACCGCCGGAATAATAAGAAATAACGTAAACCGCTGCACGGCGCTGAAAGATCTTGGGCGGTATGATGAGGCAAAAAAACTTGGCTTATATGCCGAAAAACTTGTTGAACTTACACATTCTAATAATAACACTGCGAATAATTTGTTTGATATAATTGCCGGAATTTATTTGCACGAAAAAAATTATGCTAAAGCAGAACAGTATTATTTAAGAAGGTTAAAGTTTGAAGAAGATCTTGGCAATAAGGCCGTATTAGCGAATATTTATGAGAGTTTGGCCTCTTTATATAATCAATGGGGTAAGTCAGATCTCGCAGAAAAATATTTTAAACTTGCTGTTCAATATTCTTCTAACAACAACGACCCTAAAAATCAGATCGCACTTTTATCTTTAAAAATCCAGTTCTTAAAATCCGGAGGAAACTATAAAGAAGCGTTAGAATTATACGATAGAAAATACAAGCTTAATGATTCCCTTTTTTCATCAGATCTAACCGAAAAGATCTCAAAAATGGAAAACGATATTTCTAACCAAAATAGAAAAAAAGATCTCGAATTATTAACGAAGAATCAAGCCATTAAAGACCTTGAAATAAAGCGACAAAAGTTTGTGAATTATGGTCTTTTAGCTTTGGTTTTATTGATCGTCATCTTTGTTTTTTTTATCTTAAAAAGTTTAAAAGAAAACAAACGAATAAATACAGAATTAAACACTAAAAATAATAAAGTTGAAGAGCAACACGCTATAATTGAAGAGAAAAATAAAGACATTATTGACAGCATAAATTATGCTCAACGCCTTCAACAAATTTTATTACCTGCTGAAGACGAATTTAAACAAGTCCTGCCATCATCTTTTTTGTTTTTTGAGCCAAAAGATATTGTTAGCGGCGATTTTTATTTTATAGAAAAGGGTGTAGATTTTGTTTTTGTAGCGGTTGTAGATTGCACCGGACACGGGGTGCCGGGAGCAATTATGAGTATGGTTGCAAATAATCTATTAAACAAAGTAGTAAGAGAGCAGAAGGTAACCGAACCTGCAAAAATATTAGACGCTGTAAATAAAGAACTGTATTTTTCATTAAAACAAAATGTTTCAGAAAAAACAGCTTACGACGGAATGGATATTTCTATTTGCATGTATTTTCCATCAAAAATGGAAATGCATTTTGCTGCCGCTAACAATTCTGTTTATATAATTCGGGACAAACAATTTATTGAATTAAAACCCGATAAAATGGGCCTCGGAAAATCGGCGTTTGAATCTAAATTCAAATTTACCCAGCAAATAATAAAAGTTGAAAAAAACGATATGGTATACATGGGCTCGGATGGCTATGCCGATCAGTTTGGTGGAGGAAAAGGGAAAAAGATGATGAAGAAAAATATGCAAAGCTTGTTTTTAGAGATCGCCCATTTACCAACATCCGAGCAGGGTAAAATTGTGAAGGAGAATTTTAACGATTGGAAAGGACCTTTAGGTCAAGTGGACGATGTTACCGTTCTAGGTTTTAGAGTATAAGCGAAAAACCCAATATTTAAAACAATTCTAAATAAGGCGCTTTTGTGTTTGTAGCTATTAATGAGCGACTTGAGGGTTATACTAAAAACTAAGAGGTTAAAAACATTTAAACTAAACTTGATTCTAAGTGTTTTGCTTAATACATTTGCCAAGTAATTTTCAAAGCTTTAAGTATATACTATTATGAGTAAAAAATCAGGGTTTTTATCGTCCTCTATCGGAAAAAAATTTATAATGGGACTAACAGGTTTGTTCCTAATTTCTTTTTTAGTGGTGCACGTAAGTTTAAATAGTGCTATATTTTTAAACGATGGCGGTGTAACATTTAATGCGGGCGCCGATTTTATGGCACACAACCCGGTTATTAGAATTGTTGAAATAGGTTTGTTTGCAGGTTTAATTTTGCACATCGTTCAGGCTTTGGTGTTAACATTAGAGAATAAAAAAGCTCGTCCGGTTGCTTATCAAGTGGTAAACGGATCCGCTAACAGCAGCTGGTACTCTCGTTCAATGGGCCTTTTGGGTTCTTTGTTACTATTGTTTTTAGTTGTGCATTTGGCTAATTTTTGGTTACCCACTAAAGTGGCAGTATTTAGTCATACAGAGCATAATACCTTTAACAACATGAAAGAAGTTTTTGCTGAATGGTATATTGTTGTAATTTATTTAGTTGGCGTTATTGGTTTATTATATCACTTGTTGCACGGGTTTCAATCTGCTTTCCAATCTCTAGGAATAAATCATAAAAAATATACGCCAATTATTAAAAAGGCGGGAATTTGGTTTTCAATTATTGTTTGCGCTTTGTTTGCTGCCATGCCAATTACAATGCATTTAGGGTTGATAAAATAAAAACATTTATAATTTAACATTCAATATTTTTTAAAATATGGCCACTTCATCAAAATTAAATGCAAAAATTCCAGAAGGAACAATCGAAAATAAATGGACAAAGTACCGTTCAACTGTTCACCTGGTAAACCCGTCTAACAAACGTTCATTAGAAGTTATTGTTGTTGGTTCCGGTCTTGCCGGCTCGTCTGCTGCCGCTTCATTAGCAGAAATGGGGTATAAGGTAAAGGTTTTTTGTTATCAAGATTCACCGCGTCGTGCCCACAGTATTGCGGCTCAAGGCGGTATTAATGCTGCAAAAAATTATCAAAATGATGGCGACAGTGTTTATCGTTTGTTTTATGATACAATTAAAGGTGGAGATTATCGTGCACGCGAAGCCAATGTGCACAGGCTTGCTGAGGTTAGTAGCGGAATTATCGATCAGTGCGTTGCACAAGGCGTGCCATTTGCGCGTGAATACGGCGGAACGTTAAGTAATCGTTCGTTTGGTGGAACTCAGGTACAGCGTACCTTTTATGCTGCCGGACAAACAGGACAACAATTATTATTAGGAGCATATAGCGCATTACAACGTCAGGTTGGAATGGGTGCTGTGCAATTATTAGCGCGTCACGAAATGATGGACGTGGTTACCATTGATGGTAAAGCACGCGGAATTATTGCACGCGATCTAGTTACCGGAAAACTAGAACGTCACTTTGGTCACGCAGTGTTATTGTGTACCGGTGGTTATGGTAACGTGTTTTACTTATCTACAAATGCCATGGGTTGTAATGTTACAGCGGCATGGAAAGCACACAAAAAAGGCGCTTTCTTCGGAAACCCTTGTTATACTCAAATTCACCCAACTTGTATTCCTGTTTCGGGAGATCATCAATCAAAATTAACCTTAATGTCTGAGTCGTTACGTAACGACGGTCGTATTTGGGTTCCAAAAAAGAAAGACGACGCGCGTAAAGCAGTTGATATTCCTGAAGAAGAAAGAGATTATTATTTAGAGCGCCGTTACCCTGCCTTTGGTAACCTAGTGCCACGTGACGTTGCAAGTCGTGCCGCTAAAGAGCGTTGCGATGCAGGTTATGGCGTTGGAGCTTCTAAAATGGCCGTGTACCTTGATTTTGCTGCTAACACAGAGCGTTATGGTAAGATCGAAGCTACAAAACTAAACCTTCAAAACCCAAGCAAAGCAGAAATTATGCGCTTAGGTAAAGAAGTTGTGAAAGAAAAATATGGTAACCTGTTTGATATGTACAAACAAATTACCGACGAAAACCCTTATGAAATGCCAATGCGTATCTATCCAGCGGTTCACTACACAATGGGCGGACTTTGGGTTGATTATAATTTAATGACTACGGTTGAAGGGCTATACGCTTTAGGTGAGGCAAATTTCTCTGATCACGGCGCTAACCGTTTAGGAGCTTCTGCATTAATGCAAGGTTTAGCTGATGGTTATTTTGTGATTCCTTATACTATAGGTGATTATTTATCTGAAGAAATTCGTACTAAAGCAATCCCAACAGATAATGAAGCGTTTGTAAAAGCAGAAAAAGAAGTTCAAGATAGAATTGATACTTTGTTAAACATAAAGGGTACAAAAACAGTTGACCATTTCCATAAGCGTTTAGGAAAAATTATGTGGGAAAAGTGCGGAATGGCGCGTAATAAAGAAGGTTTACAATGGGCAATTTCAGAAATCCAAAAACTTAAAAAAGAATTTTGGAATGAAGTTCGTGTACCAGGAACTAACAATGAATTTAATACTGAATTAGAAAAGGCGCACCGCGTTGCTGATTTTATTGAGTTAGGAGAATTAATGTGTATTGATGCCCTGAACCGAAACGAAAGTTGTGGTGGTCACTTCCGCGAAGAATTTCAAACCGAAGAAGGAGAAGCATTGCGTGATGACGATAACTTTGCTTATGTTGCCGCTTGGGAATTCAAAGGCGAAAGCAACTTTGAATTACACAAAGAAGAATTAAAATACGAGAACATTAAAATTGCTGCTAGAAGCTATAAATAAATAAAGATATGAGTCACGGAAACATGAATCTAACCTTAAAGGTTTGGAAGCAAAAAAATAAAGACAGTAAGGGTACTTTTGAAACCTATAATGTAAAAGGTATTTCGCCAGACATGTCTTTTTTAGAAATGTTCGACGTTCTTAACGAACAATTGATCACTGAAGGTAAAGAGCCAATTGCATTTGATCACGATTGCCGCGAAGGTATTTGCGGCATGTGTAGTATGTACATCAATGGCCGTCCACACGGACCAAAAGGTGGGGTTACAACTTGCCAGTTACACATGCGTAGCTTTAATAACGGAGATACAATTGTTGTTGAACCATGGAGAGGCGCTGCTTTTCCGGTAATTAAAGACCTTGCGGTTGACCGTTCTTCTTTTGATAGAATTATGGCAGCCGGCGGATTCGTTTCTGTAAATACAGGTAATGCAAAAGACGCAAACAATATTTTAATTCCAAAAGATGATGCTGATACTGCTTTTAACGCAGCAGCTTGTATTGGTTGCGGTGCCTGTGTTGCAGCTTGTAAAAACTCAAGCGCTATGTTATTTGTAAGCGCCAAAGTATCGCAGTTATCTTTATTACCTCAAGGTAAAATCGAAAAACAAGACCGTGTATTAAATATGGTTAAACAAATGGACGAAGAAGGTTTTGGGAATTGCACTAACACCGGTGCTTGCGAAGCTGAGTGTCCAAAAAGTATTTCATTAGAAAATATTGCTCGCATGAATAGAGAATATTTAGGATCAAGTTTTTTCCAAAATAAGTAATAGAAATTAATTATAAAAAACCCGCTTTAGTCTTTGCTAGAGCGGGTTTTTTGTTTAAACTAGTTGCGTTATTGTTTTTGAAAGCAAGGCCTATGAGCACCGGGCAATCTCATTGTTAAGGTTGCGCCGTAAAAGAAATACCAATCCTTTGTGCGAGGGTTGCCGCGCATGAGCCCATCATTATACTCTCCGCTTACCTCATCTAAATTATCAGTAAATAATTTTCTCGGACTCCATTCCACCCCTAAACCAAAAATACTGGTTAGGTGCCATTTAAATCCTATTCCGTATGGTACATTAATTTGAATTTTTGAATAGCTTTTTACCGGCACGCCTCCATGAATGGCGCTTGAAGACACAGAACCTTCGGCACCACTGCTTTTCGGATCAAAATAAAATCCGCCAATACCCGCAAAAATAAACATCGTAAAGCGATGTTTGTCGTTCCCAATTCTATAATCAACAAAATTAAATTCTGCAATCGCATGCAGGTCGTAGATCTTTGAAGTAAATTTTAAATTCCTTTCAAGTTGATCAAGCTCCTTACTCTTAGCATCATTACCGGCTATAGACCCATAATTAAAACCAAACCTAAAGGCGTAACGATAATGTGTTGTATATCTGAAAAATGCACCAACTGCCGGCTTAGAAAACAAAAAATGTCCACGCGGATTAAGGTCGCCAAGGTAATAAGATGCGCCACCAAAAATCCCAATCTCGCGCTGACGAAAGTTTCGTTTTTTAGTTTGGGCAACACTGCTTAATACTAACAGACATAAAAGATATGAAAACAGTCTTTTTAACAAATCAAATAATAAAACGTAAAAATAAACGATTTATTGCGTTGATTTGTTTCAGATTAATCTTTATTTAATGAAAAGAATATTATCATTTTCAATCATTTTATTCTTAAATGGTTGTTTTTTTGCGCAAACCATCGATTCTTCTGCAAAAACCAGTGTTTTTTTGCCAAAAATTGCAATTAAGACAGATAGCAACCTGATTTTTAACGGGGCTAAAATAACCAGTCAGATAGATAGTTTGGCTCACCCGGAGTTAAAAATAGGCGGATATGTTTCAACCTATTATGCAATTTACGATGATGATACAGAAACAAACGGGCTGGTTCAGTTTCCGACTTTAGCGCCTCGTAATAATCAATTCGCATTAAACATGGCCCTAATAACTATGGATTATAAAAGTAAATTTTTGCGCGGAAACATTGGCCTTCATTATGGGGATGTTGCAGAAAGCACCTGGCCGGCGAATTTTAAAATTATACAAGAAGCAAACGCGGGATTTAGGATCCATAAAAAGTTATGGTTTGATGCCGGCTTTTTTAAAACGCATATTGGAATCGAAAGCTTCCAGCCAAGAGAGAACATTACATCAAGCATGTCAATTGTAAATTATCACGAACCATATTATTTTAGTGGTGCCAAGTTAACGTTTTATGCAACCAGCAAACTAAGCCTGCAAGCCAATGTATTTAATGGCTACAGCGATTATTCCGATCAAAATAAAAACAAGATATTTAATTTTTCGACAGTTTATAATTTAAACGATAATGTTTCTTTTACTTATAATTTTTTAACCTCCGACGAATCGCCTACAAGCGAAAAAATTTCACACCAACGGTTTTATAACGACTTCTATCTTACGATAAGTAAAAATAAATTTACATTAGGTGTTGAGGCAAATTATGGCACACAAAGAAATTCACAAAAAGCAGATTCTACAAAAACAGCTTCAATGTACAGCGGCCTTATAGTTGCGAAATATCAGTTTCACAAAAAGGTGGCTATTTACGGTAGAGCAGAAAATTTTTCAGATCCCGACCAAATTCTTACTACGAATGTAAACATTGGTAAATATATTAATGGCGCCACGGCCGGAATAGAGTATAAGCCGCAAAAAAACGCAGCACTTAGCGCCGAATGGCGAATTCTTGAATCGGATAATTTAATTTTTAAGCAAGGAAATAAAACTTTAAATCAGCGCAATGAGTTTATTCTTTGCTTAGATTTGTGGTTCTAAACTGTGAATAAGCAAAACACATATAAACCAATAGGAGTTTTTGACAGTGGCTTTGGAGGCTTAACGGTTTTAAAAGAAATCGTGAAAGAAATGCCGCAATACGATTATTTGTATTTAGGCGATAATGCGCGCGCGCCATACGGTTCTCGAAGTTTTGAAACGGTATATGAATACACTTTAGAGTGCGTTAAGCATTTATTTGATATGGGTTGTGAGTTGGTAATATTAGCTTGTAATACCGCATCTGCAAAAGCGCTACGCACTATTCAACAAAAAGATCTTCCATTGATTGCCCCTAATAAGAGGGTTTTAGGAGTCATAAGACCAACTACCGAGATAATTGGAAATTATACTCAATCTGGATGTGTTGGGGTTTTAGGCACTGCCGGAACCGTTAGTTCCGGGTCTTATCTTGTAGAAATAGAAAAATTCTTTCCGGATTTGAAAGTTTACCAGGAAGCTTGCCCAATGTGGGTGCCGCTAATTGAGAACAACGAATACCAAAACGAAGGAGCAGATTTTTTTATTAAAAAGCACGTTACTAATTTAATGCAACAACAACCAAATATTGATGCGATCATTTTGGGCTGCACGCATTATCCTTTAATAATAGATAAGATAAAAAGTTATTTGCCTTCAAACGTTGAGGTGCTTTCTCAGGGACCAATTGTAGCTAAGGGATTAAAGGAGTATTTACAACGCCATCCCGAAATGGAGGTTAATTGCAGTAAGTCGGGAACCGTTAGTTTTTATACAACCGATCTGCCGGAAACATTTGATAAAGCCGCTACTCTTTTTTACGGAGCTCCCGTAACATCAAAGCATCTCGCGCTTTAAAAAAAGTTATGTTTAAGGCAGTGTCACTTCGAGTAGATTTTTGAAAAAAATCGTATCGAGAAGCAATTTACTCAAACGTCTCGATATGAAAATTCTAAGAGGCAGAATTTTCTACTCGACGTGACAGTTTCATAAGGTTACTTCTCTAGAATTTTAAACTCTGTTCTACGGTTGTTTTGTCTTCCTTCGTCAGTATCGTTTGTATCAATTGGTTTGGTTTCACCATAACCCTTTGCCACTAAGCGCGCGGTAGAGATCCCTTTGCCAATTAAATAATCAACTACTGATTTTGATCTGCTTTCACTTAACTTCCAGTTATAATCATCCGACCCTTTACTGTCTGTATGACTACCTAATTCTATTTTAAGCGTTGGATTATCATTTAATAATTTTATTAAACGCTCTAACTCATTAGCCGATTCGGGACGAATGGTTGCTTTGTCAAAATCAAAGAAAATATTACGTAAAACAATGGTGCTTCCGATCTCGATCTTTTTTAGCGCCACATCTTTTGTAAACTCCTGAAAAGCTGCGTTATCCGGTATGTTAAAGTTTTCTGAGTGGAACAAATATCCATCGCGTTTTACAGCGATACCATAATTTTTACCACTAGGCAAAGTAACTAAATATTTACCGGTTGAGCTGTTTGACTTAAAGGTTGCTAACACAACGTTCTTGTCGTTATCAATTAAATCAATAGATGATTCCAGTGGTTGATGTGTTTTTGCATCACTAACAACGCCTTTTAAAATTGTAAGTTTTGCAGAGGCAACCTCAACTGCATTTTCAACTTTTAAATTACTTACAGGGTTTGCTGCCATTGCTATTAACTGATCTTGCGTGTTTAATAATGGCGCTTTTTCAGGACCTAAAAATGTAATTTTATAAAGATCTTTTTCGCCAAAGCCGCCTGTTTTTGACGAAGCAAAGTAAGCGCGACTACCACTACCACTTACTACAAAAAACACGTCATCATCCGGTCCGTTAATTGGGTAACCCAGATTTTCAGGCGCCGACCATACACCATTAATTAATTTTGATTTAAAAATATCATAACCACCCATTGAATTGTGACCTTTACTACTAAAGAATAGAGTTACACCATCAGGATGCATAAACACCGCCTCTTCCGCATATTTTGTGTTAATTACAGGACCTATATTTTTTGCAGCACCCCATTCGCCTTTTACATCCATATCACTGTAATAAATATCTCTATCTCCTAATCCAGATTCCTTATCGCTAACAAAATACATACGCCTCCCATCAAAACTTAAACTAACGCTTGACTCGTGGTACTTTGTATTAATATATTTATTCATATGCACAGGCGCTTCCCAATCGGCGCCAAACAAAACGCTTTCGTATAGATCGCCACCATCTTTGCCTGAGTGTCTGTAAACATATAACTTACTACCATCAGATGATAATCCTGCCGCAGCATCATGATTTTCGGTATTAACCGTTTTGCTTAATTGTTTTGAAGGTTGCCATTTTCCATTTAGTTTAACAGAGCTGTAAACATCTTCGTAATATCCATTGTCATTTTCATCACGTTTGCCACCGGTTGAGTTATCTCTTCTTGCAGTAAAAATGATCGTTTCTTCATCGGCAGAAATTGAAGGGCCGTATTCAGGAAAAGAGCTATTGATCGCAGAGCCTAAGTTGTCTACAAACACGCGCTCGGGTGTAGCACTGTATTTTTTTCCGCTATTACATTCTGCAATTTTTTTGTTTACATCATCTGTTTCTCCTGCATTCTTTTTTCCTTGAGTAAGATAGAGTTGGTAGTGTTTTATGGCATCATCCCAGCGACTATTTAATTGGTAACTCCAAGCTAACCAAAAGACTGCGTCTGGCTCTGCCATTGGGTCTAATTTGTAAGCTGTTTCAAAATATTTTAATGTTTGAGGTGTAGTTGGATCGGTAATAAACGAAATAAAACCTAACATATAATTTAAACGAGCGTTGTTTGGATTAAAACGTTGCCCTTCACCTAACGGAGAAATGGCATCTCTAAAATTATTATAGCCGGATTTTTGATAGTCGTAATGACTTACAGGATAATATCTGTGTTCAGAAAAATAAGACTTTTTAAAATCTTCAAACTCTTTTCTGCCCTGCATGTAAAACTCAGTACCAATGTCTACTTGCTTGCGAGCGGCTTTCATTTCGTCTTTTTTCCCCGGAAAATTATCTTTATCAAACTCTATCGATTGCGAAAACAAAATAGATGATAAGCATATTAGGGTTAGTGTAAAAAATAAATTTTTCATGTTCTTAAATAAAGATTTATTAAATAATAAAAATAAGTTAGTCTAAGCAAGACGAGTTAATAAATTGTTTTGCCCCCGCAACACCAAGCTCTAAAGCTTTTTTCCAATCTGCACAGCAATCTGCTTCCTCTCGTAACATTTGCCTTGCAATACCTCTATTATAATAAGCTGGGCCATTTTTCGGATCGCTTTCAATTGAACGGCTCGCCATGTCTTTTGCCTTTTTGTAATCTTTGTTTTTAATAGCTATTGATGATAAGTTGTTGTAAGCAAAAGAATTTTTTGGATCTTTTTTTAATACATCTTCAAAATCCGTTTGGGCTGCTTTTAAATTATTGTTTTCAAAATTTGCCGACCCTCGGTTGTTTAATGCCACTAAATAATTTGGGTTTGTTTGAATTGCTTTTGAATAAGCTTCTACTGCTTTAGGATAATTTTTGTTTAAACGATAAGCCGAGCCTAAGTTATTATGTATAAACGCAAGTGAATTATCTAAACTCAAAGCTTTTTCATAATCAGTAATTGCTCCGGGATAATCTCCTTTTGCTCTTTTTACACTTGCGCGATCGTTATAAGCATATACATAGTTTGGGTTTGCCGCAATTGCCTTGGAGAGGAATTCCATAGCTTTGTCATAATCCTTTGTGTCATAAAAACAGATTCCTTTATAATAACAAGCTTCAGCATGCGAAGGATTTATTCTTAAACAATTATCTAATGCCACCATTTCACTATCTTTTTGGTTGAGGTCGTAAAAGATCAAACTTTTGTTGAAGTAAAACTCAGGGTTTTGTGCATTAATTTTAATAGCGCTATTAATATCTGAAATTGCTGCAGAGTGTTGTTTTAGGCGGGTATTAGCGATGGCTCTGTTAGCAAGGGCTTTATCAAAGTTAGGTTTTAGAGCCAAGGCTTTTGTAAAAAGGTCTACAGCCCCAGTAAACTCATTTTTTTTAAGCGCGGCAAGACCATTGTTGTAGTCTTGTTCTGCAATTTGGTCAGGTGTTAAATTAGTAGCCACTTTAACTGTGTCCTGCGATCTAGCGCTAAAAATAAAAAAAATCAGAATGGTTAAATAGTAGTTGTGTTTCATTTTTATTAGATTAAACACTAAATATAAAATATAATTTGAAATATTAAAAAAGAAGTTCTTAAACGCAAATCGCCCTTATTACGCTTAAAAGCTTTAAATTTAGGTTCAAAAATCAAGCTAAATGCAAAAGAGAATTTTATTTGGGGTTGTAAGCTTTTTGTTTTTATTAAACGGCGTTTCGCAAATAGACGTTGGCGGTTTTATTAAAGATAGGGCCGTGAAGGCAAAAACCAAAGTAAAGGAAAAAACTACCGACAGTTGGGAAAAGAATCAAAAAGAGTATGATGCCAGTAATTTTAATTACGCCATTTCTTTTTTAGACAACAGTGGCCTTTTTGAGGCCGAAGAAAAAGGAGGGACTTTTACAAGTAATTTATTAAGCGTAGCAAATTTTGCTAATAACAAAGAAATTAGTAAAGAAGATAGGGCCTATACCAATTTAAAAAACGGAGAGCTTTTGATGGCCGGAAATAAATTTAATTTAGCCGAGCAAAGTTTCAAACAAGCTAAAGACCTTTATGAAAAGGCAGGCAAGGACACCTCGGAAAATTACGCGCAAACTATTTCTAACTTAGGGTTAGTATATCAATCCGGCGGGCGATATAATAAATCCAAATCTTTTTCTGAGGAAGCTGTTTTACTATGCGAAAAACTGGAAAACAAAGGAAAGTTGCTTGTTTCGATCAATAACAATGCTGTTTTGAAAAAAGAAACGGGTTATTATACTGAGGCAGAAAGTGATTTAAAAAAAGCCCTTGAACTGGCAACCGCTCAAAACAACACACTGGCAATTGCCCTTATCAATAATAATTTAGCCATGACCCATTTGGACATGAATAAATTAAAAGATGCCGAAGCACACATGAACACTAGTATTAACGAAGCAGCGAAAATTTTAAAAGACTATTCAAGTAATTTTATAAAACTGCAGGTTAATTTGGCAAACATTTACCGCTTTCAAAAAAGATATGAAGAATCAGAAAAACTATATTTAAAGGCGATTGAAATTAAAGAAAAAAAACTTGGCGCACACCCTGACCTGGCCCATTTAAAAACAGGATTAGCACAACTTTATATGGAAATGGGTAAAAACGCTGAGGTTGAAAAATTGTTGTTAAGTGCAATAGATATTTACAAACGGAAACTCAGTAATAATAATCCTGCTACACTATCTACTCAACAAGAGCTGGCAAACTTTTATCGTTTTACCAACAACTCCACCAAGTCTTTAGACCTCATGCTTAAAGTTGTTGAGGCTAAAAAAACAATTTTTGGCGAAAGCCACCCAAATTATGTGCAAGCATTAGAAGATCTTGCTTTAGCACAATGGCAAAGTAATAAAACACTTGATGCCAAATTAAACTATAACACGGTAATTAATAACACCTTAAATTACATTAATACTTTTTTTAATTCTTTAAACGACAACGAAAAAACTTTGTATTGGGAAAAAACCAATACGCGCCTTCAACGATTTTACTCTTTTGCTCAAACGAATGCCGCAGATACAAGCCTTACTAAGCAATTGTATAATACAGTAATTAACACTAAAGGATTTTTATTAAGCAACTCCTCAAAAATAAGAAACATTATTTTCTCGAGCACCGACGAAGCTTTAAAAACTACTTATAAGCAATGGTTAGAAACGAAAGAGAATTTAAATCAAGCCTATCAGTTAAGTAAAGAAGAATTGGTTCAAGAAAAGGTAAATGTTGATAGTTTAAAAAGGAGAGCCGATGAATTGGAGCGTGAGTTGTCTCAAAAAAGCTCGCTGTTTAATGAAAGCAACAATGAGCAAACAGTTACCTACACCACCATACAACAAAAATTAAAAACCGGAGAGGCGGCACTGGAAATTCTGGAGTTACACGAATATAAAAATGGTTTTACCGGCAACGATAAATATATTGCTTTGTTGTTGACTCAAAACGAATTAAAATTAATTGAGCTTGGTGAAACAAAAAGCATTAACATCGCCATAGGAGAATTTAGAACCAAAACAATCGATCAAAAGCCTGAAAACGAAGCGTATGAAGCCACTTGGAGGGTGCTTGACGAGCAATTGACCGGCATAACGAAGTTGTATCTTTCTTTAGATGGGGCTTACCATCAATTAAGCATTAATGCTCTAAAAGATGGCGCGGGTAAATATTTGGTGGATAAATACTCTATTCAATTTACAGGAAACACAAAAGACATTATAAGTGTAAAACAAACAGAAAGCGCATCCATAAAACCGACTTCTGCCTTTTTAATTGGCAACCCTCTTTATGGAAAAAACGGTGTAGTGGCTCAATTACCCGGCACAGAACTGGAGGTAAAAAATATAACCAAACTATTAACCACCTATAAAGTAAAAACAACAACCCTTTATGGCGCAAAAGCTACTGAGGCAAAAGTTAAAGAAATTAATTCGCCCAGCATTTTGCACATTGCTACCCATGGCTATTTTTTAGCGGATCTAAGTCAACTTGAAACAACAAAAGTTTTAGGGGTTGATGTTGCTGCGGCTAAAGAAAATCCTTTGTTACGAAGCGGCGTGCTTTTAGCAAATTGCGAAAACGTGTTTGACGAAAACTTCCACCCATCATCAAATAGCGAGAATGGGATTTTAACGGCATATGAGGCAATGAGTTTAAATTTAGAGAAAACAGACCTTGTGGTTTTAAGCGCATGTGAAACCGGCTTAGGCAGCGTTAAGCAAGGCGAAGGGGTTTATGGTTTGCAGCGAGCCTTTTTAATTGCAGGAGCAAAAAGTATTATTATGAGTTTGTGGAGCGTGAGTGATGAGGCTACTATGGAGTTAATGACCTTGTTCTATACCAACTATGCAAAAAGCGGGAACAAGCAACAGGCTTTTTCTGATGCAATAAAACAACTAAAAATTAAATACAAAGAACCATTTTTTTGGAGCGCGTTTGTAATGTTAAGTAAGTAGATTTTAATTCTGCCGGTCTAATCAAATTAGAAATAGTTTGTGAATACATAAAAGGATTTAATTTAACGCGAATCTAATTTGTTTTGAAACAAGAATAGGTGAACCTGCTATTATTAAATTAATGGTTTACTTTTTTATATAAAGATCATATCCGTAACGTATAATCATTAGGAAGACTATCAATAAAAAAATTGTTCTAACAAATTCATTTCCTTTTTTAAGCGCCATTTTAGTTCCAATTAAACTACCTGTTATGTTGCAAACAGCCATAATTATTGCTAGCTCCAGAAAATAATTCCCTTGCCGTATAAAAACCACTAAGGCAGAAATATTTGTCATGCAATTTAATATTTTTGCATAAGCCGATGCGTGTAAAAAATCGTAACCTAGAACAACAACAAAACCTAGAACAAAAAAACTACCGGTTCCGGGCCCAAAAAAGCCATCATAAAAACCAACTATTAGGCCAATTAATGAGCCATAAATTAGTTGCCTGGTAATGCTTAAACTTTTTGTTTTAAATGAACCTAAATCTTTTTTAAGAAAAGTATAAGTAGCTATTGCAATAAGCACAATTAAGATTGTTGGTTTTAATGTATTCACATTAACATAGCTCATGGCCTTTGCTCCCATATACGAGGCACACCCGGTACAAATAGAAATAATTATCAGTAGACTAACATTAAATTTAATTCGGCTGGAGTATTGTATTGCCGAAACACTTGTGCCGGCTAAAGCAGCAATTTTGTTTGTTCCAAAAAGTGTTGGTAAAGGAGTGCCGGGTAAAGTTATAAGTAGCGCGGGAAGCTGTATCAGTCCTCCGCCTCCTACAACAGCATCTATAAAGCCTGCTAGAAACGAAAATAATATAATTGAAGCTAATGCTATCCAACCGTAATCAGAAATAACGTAGGCAAAATCCATACTTAATTTTTTATATTTATTTGTTAGATTTTTACCATGGTTTCGGCAATCGATTTAAAAACAATGTTGTATTTTACATTATAAAATAACTAAATATTCTCCGCATATTCACAAAGGAAATTAAAATGGTATTTACTTTTGAATTGTATTTAAACTTTTCATTGCCTAACAAACCCTTTAAATTTATTAAAGACTCATAAGACTATTGATTTAATAAATGCAACTTAGTTGGATCTGACAAATGTTTTTAAAAAATCGATTAGTAGGCAAGAAGCATTTGATGGTTAGGGTTTGAATGATTTTCGGATATCTTAAAATTATGACTCCCAACAACTTTAAAACCTGTTTTTTCATAAAAACTTATAGCTCTTTTGTTTTCCGTCCACACAAAAAGCCACATTCCGCATTGGCCATTCTTTTTTGATAAGGTGCGGTTAAACTCGAAAAGCTCTTGTCCTAATTTTAATCCGTAAAACTCTTTTAACAGATAGATCCTTTCTAACTTAGTTACGTTTTTATGAGGAATGTTTTGATGCGGAGAGTTAAAAATTATTTTTGAATAACCAGCAGGAGTATTGTTATAATAAATAATATGAAACTCATTATTGGCATCTGATATCTCTTCTAAAAAAACATCATCCGTAAATTTATGTTCAACATATTTATTAATATCATCAGGGGCAGCACTAGTACCATGCGATTCTAAGAACGACACTTTGCCAATTTCTGCCAATAAAGGTGCGTGCTCTTTTTTTGCCTTTATAATTGATATCATTTTTTAGTAGCAGATTATTATTAAAACTTTAGAGCTAATTGACCAACATATTGTGTAGGCGCACGTAAATCTCCTGGCCTTGCCTGGTAAGACTGGTTAGTAACATTATTAACGATAAATGAAACCTTTAGTGTTTTACTTAGGTTAACCGACAATCGAAGATCGTGAACCCAAACACTTTTTTGAAACTCCCCAAAATTTTTATTTAAGCCGGGTAATATATAATAGCCATCTATTTCGTCGAAGTTAACGCCGTTTGCGGGCTCGTTATATTCATGCAAAATACTTTGTACAAAGCGCCTGTCAATGTTTTCTGTTTTACTTTGGAAGCGTGTGCTATACCCGATGGAAATAAATTTGTAATCAAATTGAAGATCGCTTTTTAATAAATGTTTGCTTCTGTATTTTAATGTTTTTACTCCGGGCAAACCAAGTGAGTCTCTTACAGAATTGTAATTAGGATTAATTGGGTTCATATATGTATAACCCGAAAACACAGTTACGTTGATCGGACCAATCTTACCCGTACCACTTAAAGAAACTTCAAAACCTGAAATTTGTGCCTCACCAATATTTTGAGATTTGAAGCCTGCATATGCTATATCTTGATAAAAAATACCGGTCGATCCACCCGGCTTATAAATGTCAAAAACAAATTCAATCATGTTTTGGTACCTGGTATAAAAACCCGCAACATCTAAAAAGCCTTTAAACCCTGCGATTTTAAACCCTTGTTTAACACCAATTTCTGCACTATAACCACGCTCGGGTTGTAAATTAGGATTTGGATAAATTTGTAAAACACTTACCGATGTGCTCACAAATTTTTCGGCAACAGTTGGAAACCTGTATCCCTGCCCTAATGAGGCTCTAAAAAAAGTATATTCAAAAGCGTGGTAATTTAAGCCAATTCTTGCTACAGGTTGAAAAGGTAATGCCATGGTATTATTTTGTGGCAATAAATAACCTTTTGTTTTTGCTGTATCTAATTTATAAAACTCACCCCTTAAACCAAACGACGCAGTTAATTTATCAAAGAATTTTTTATCTGCTTGAATATAACCTGCTATATTTTGCCCACTGTGTTTGCCGTACAAGGAGTCGCCTAACACTTGTTGTTCCATGTACACAGCGCCGGTAGTTATATTTAAATTATTCGCAAATCGTTTTTGATATTGCAGTTCGCTGTAGTACAATTCTGCATTGCTCGCTTGGTTTTTGTCATTACGATTGATTGTTTTAAAATAACGGTTGCGCAAACTTAATTTATTGTTTTTCCAAAAGTAAGTAACAAATGGGTCTACATTAAAACGATCATTATTATATTTTTGTATGGATCTGTCTTTAGGAATATAAGCAGAATCATAATTTTGCCATAAGAAAAATAAACCTCCGCGTACATTCATCATGTTTGTGTTTACACCAACGGCAAGCCCCGGCACCTTTTTAAAATTATATTTTAGGTTACAGTTTAATCGCTGTCTTTCTTCGGTTTCAAGCATTCTAAAACCATCATCATTAAACATATGAGCTCCAATTACAAAATCTAAACTGCCGATCTTTTGCGCATGCGATAAATTTATTCCTCTTTGAAACTGTGTTGTGCCCTTCCACCATTTGTATGTTTTTCGGGGCGCATCATAACTTCCAAAAAACGAAGTAACATTTGTAATAGGCTTATCTTTTGCATAAATGGTGCGTAAATTAATAACGCCATTTAATGCACTTGATCCAAATAGGGCAGAGGAAGCGCCTTTAATAACTTCAACCTGCTCTATGTTTTCTAAGGGTAAATAATTCCATTTAATATCTCCCGCATCAGCACTTATCATTGGCATTTCATCAACCAACATTAACACGCGGCTACCTGCTCCATAACTAAAGCCGCTTCCGCCGCGAATACTTGCTTGCCCATCGGCCACTGTAACACCCGGCACCTGATTAATAATTACATCGAGGTTTGTTGCGTTTTTATTTTCAATAAGCGATGGTTTAATAATATCCATACTTACAGTAACCTCACTTAATTTTTGTTCAAATTTTCCGGCACTAATAACCACTTCATCCAGTGCAGTGTTGCCGTCTTCCAACAAAATATTTAGTGTAATTTCTTCGTTCTCTTTTATTTCTATTGGTGCATTAAATATTTTATAACCCACCATGTTACATTGTAAGTTGTATTTGCCGGGCAATAATTTTAATTCAAAAAAGCCTTGTAGGTTAGTTGCTATGGCATTTTTAGTATTTACACTTACAATTGCACCAATTAAAGTATCGCTTGTTTTTGTATCAACCACATAACCTTTTACAAAACCAAAATTTGTTTGCGATCTTAAAATACTACAAAATAAAGCAAGAACTACTATGAGTTTAGTTGTAGATTTGTTCATGTTTAACTAATAATAAGTTTACAATATAGTAAATGCTTTTTTTATTTAGAAACAAAATTGAGCCAAAATATGAATTTAAATGAATTGCCTTATCAGATCGGACTAACCTTAATAGAAGGGATAGGCGATGTTAATGCAAAATCATTATTAGCCTATTGTGGCAGTGCAGCGGAGGTATTCAAGCAAAAAGAGGCGCAGCTTTTAAAAATTCCGGGTATTGGTGCCATGTGGGCAAAGTCCATCGTAAACAGTAAAGATGTTTTAAATAGAGCTGAGGAAGAAATAAAATTCATAGAAAAATATAATATCACTCCCATATTTTTTACAGACGAAAATTATCCTACTCGTTTAAAGTATTGTAGCGATAGTCCTGTTTTAATGTATTATAAAGGAAATGCAGATCTAAATCACGAAAAAATTATTGCAGTAGTTGGCACACGTAAACCAAGTGATTACGGCAAAGAAAAAACACAGGAATTTGTTTCAGAATTAAAAGATAGCGGCGCAATTATTATTAGTGGCCTAGCTTATGGCGTAGATGTTTTAGCACACAAAACGGCCTTCGACAATGGTTTAAGTACCGTTGGCGTTGTTGCACATGGTCTTGATAGAATATACCCGCAATTGCATGATAAAGTTGCAAAGCGTATGATAGGGCAGGGGGGAATATTAACCGATTTTATGAGCGGCACAAATCCGGACGCAGTTAATTTTCCAAAACGAAACAGAATTGTTGCAGGCTTGTGTGATGCCTTGGTGGTAATTGAAAGTAAACGCGGAGGCGGAAGTTTAATTACGGCAACTATTGCAAACAGTTATAATAAAGATGTATTTGCTTTTCCGGGAAGGGCAGGTGATGTTTTAGCAGAGGGGTGTAATGGTTTAATAAAACAAAACCGTGCAGTCCTAATTGAAAACGCTGCAGATTTACTATATGCTATGCAGTGGCAAGACATTGAAAAAAAGCCAAAGGCATCAAAACAAATCCCTTTACTTATAAATTTAAGTGACGACGAAAAAAGGATCATTGATGTGTTCTCAGAAAAATCAAGTTTACATATTGACGAAATTTGTCAAACAACAGAATTTACCATCAGTAAAATTTCTGCATTACTTTTACAATTAGAGTTCTCAAATATTATTAATTCTCGTCCGGGGAAGATGTATGAATTGGCTTAAATTTGTGTTTTAGCAAAGGCGCTTTTCAATAAGCACTAAAAGTTCTTTTTGCAGACTTAATGTTTTATCTGCATTGTACCATTTATGAATTACCTCTCCTTTTTCTGCTAGGGTTGCGTTTTTTGCTTTAAGTTCAAGCATTAATTCTTGCACCGCTGCCGGCCTGGGGCCCCAAACAAAAACTTCTTTAAGTGATTTTTTATCTAAGCAAATTAATTTTGGAATTGAGCGCCCCCCATCCGTTAAATACCGATCCATTAATTCTAAATTTTCATCGCGGAGCAATAATTTTAATTCAATTTGTTTACATTCTTTTTCGATGAGATGAATAACCGGGATGTTTTGCGCAGCGTCTCCGCACCAGCCTTCAGTTAAAATTAAAAAAATAAAATCTGATTTAACTTTTAAAAGAAGCTCTTTTAATTCTGGAATTATAATACCGGTTTTATTTAAACGGTGCATTCGAGCTAAATTTAGCTTAGCGTAATTCAAAAAATCGTCTGATTGGTTTTCGCCGGTGGTTTTTCCTTCTGCCATTAAATTGTCTAACAATGTCTGGTAATTTTCGTAGGAAATACTTTTAGAAATATAAGGTGTCATAAAAACAGGTTTATTTTTTTTTGCGAAGCTAATTTGTTGGTCCAAATTTAAGGAGCTTATCTTTGTTCAAAAGCAGATTAACGTTAATATTTCCCAAACAAATTTTTGAATTTATCTTTAAGTTTTTTTTCATTGTTTTTTAGTCTCAAGAAAGTTTAATTATACTATCGAAACGCCCTTCGATGATAATTTAAACTTTCCTATTGGCGAGTAATAGAAAAAACAAACCCAAAAGTCCTAGAGTCTGCCCGCAATTATTTCGTCAACTACCGATGGGTCTAAAAGGGTTGAAGTATCTCCTAAACTAGTTAACTCACCCTCTGCAACTTTACGCAATATGCGGCGCATAATTTTACCACTGCGCGTTTTTGGTAACCCGCTTACAATTTGAATTTTGTCGGGCTTTGCAATTGGACCAATAATTTTGGTAACTTCTGCAAGAATCTCTTTTCGTAAATTATCATGATTTTTTGTAGTCGAGGGCGCAATAATGTAGGCGTAGATCCCCTGGCCTTTAATATCATGAGGGTATGCTACCACAGCACTTTCAACCACATCGGCATGCATATTAATAGCACTTTCAACCTCAGCGGTTCCTATACGATGTCCTGATACATTCATAACATCATCAACACGACCTGTAATTCTGTAAAAACCATTTTCATCTCTTCGGCAACCATCACCTGTAAAATAAAGACCTTTATAAGTACTAAAATACGCTTCTTTACAGCGCTTGTGATCGCCATAGGTCGTGCGAATAATAGATGGCCACGGGAACTTGATGCACAAATTACCTTCTACATTATTTCCAAAGATCTCATTGCCTTTATCATCAACCAATAGCGGTTGTATGCCCGGTAGCGGTAATGTGGCAAAGCTGGGTTTTGTTGGCGTTACACCTGCCAAAGCAGAAATTAAAATACCACCGGTTTCTGTTTGCCACCAGGTGTCTACTAAAGGGCATTTGCCTTTTCCTATATTGTTGTTGTACCAGTGCCAGGCCTCTTCGTTTATTGGTTCGCCAACACTGCCAATTACTTTTAATGAATCTAACTTGTATGGAGTTACAAAACCTGAACCCGCTGCTTCTAAAGCCCTAATGGCAGTAGGGGCTGTATAAAAATGTGTTACTTGATGTTTATCGATCACTTTCCAAAAACGTCCCGCATCGGGAAAAGTTGGTACACCTTCAAAAATTACAGAGCTTGCACCTGCTAATAATGGTCCGTAAGCAATATACGAATGCCCTGTTATCCAACCCACATCGGCAGTACACCAAAACAGATCCTTTGAATCTTTAGTTGTGTCAATTTGAAAAACGTTATTAAAAGTATAGGTTGTGTAAACCATATAACCACCGCAAGTATGCACAACGCCTTTGGGCTTGCCGGTTGAGCCGGATGTATATAAAATGAACAACACATCTTCGCTGTCCATTAACTCCGGTTCACACGTGCTTGAGGCGTTAGGAACAACCTCTTGCCAGATAACATCTTTTGCTTTATTTATTGTAATTGCTGTATTGGTGTGTTTGTAAACCAATACTTTTTCTACAGACGAACAGGTTTCTATTGCTTCATCTACTACTGCTTTAATTGGAATATCTTTTACCCCGCGGTAAGCACCATCTGTAGTTAATACCACTTTACAATCACTGTCTTGTATACGGCCTGCAAGTGCCGATGATGAGAAACCAGCAAAAACAACCGAATGAACGGCGCCAATTCTTGCACAGGCCAACATTGCAAAAACAGTTTCAGGTATCATTGGCATGTAAATACAAACGCGGTCACCTTTTTTTACCCCCAACAATTTTAAAGTATTTGCTACTTTACACACCTCATCGTGTAAATTCTGATAAGTAATAACTCTTTGGTTTGCTTCAACGGCATTGGGTTCCCAAATAAAAGCCGTTTTGTTTGCTTTTTCCGGAAGATGCCTATCTATTGCGTTTTCGGTAATGTTAAATTTTGCGTTTAGGAACCATTTAGTGTTTGGCTCTTCAAAATCCCAATCCAACACTCTATCCCATTTTTTTTGCCATGTAAAATTTTCAGCAACCTCTGCCCAAAACAATTCGGGCGTTTCAACGCTCTTTTTATAGGCTGCCTTATATTCTTCAAACGTGTTTATTTTCATGATTATCAAATTAGTAGTGAATTTGCTCCCATACTAAGTTAGGCATTATATTTTTTTTCTATAATATGGCCCGGTCCTTTTTTAGCAATATCAAAGTTAATTTAATTGTTAATAACCTAAACGAATAATAATTATTTGCGAGGTTCCTTTTTCTAAATTTGGGTATGATTAAAAAAACACACCTTTTTTACGTTGTAATTATTGCAGCATTTGCTTCTTGTGTTCCTGCAAGATTATTAGATGAATCTAAAGCCAAGCAAAAAGAATGCGAAACAGAATTAGCCTCCATTAAAAAATCGTCTCAAGAATGTGAGTCGAGGTTGGCAGAAATAAAAGAACAAATGGTTAAAAACGAGAAAGAGAATGTAGGCTTAAAACGCGACACTTCTATCATCGGAAGTAATTACAGGAATTTAACCTCAAAATACGATAAGTTAAATCAACTGAATGAGCAGTTAATGGATCGTTTAAATAAATTATTAAGCGGCAGCGAAAAAGATAACAGTAAGTTGAGTGGCGATCTTCAAATGACGCAAGAACAACTCTTAAAAAAGCAGGACGAGCTTAAGGCTTTAGAGGCAAAGCTACTATTGCAAAAGTTAGATCTTGAAGCATTAAGCGCAGAATTAAAAAAGCGTGAAGCACGTGTTAATGAGTTAGAAGAGATCCTTAAAAAGAAAGATCAGGCAGCAAATGATCTAAAGAAAAAATTAAGCGATGCTTTATTGGGCTTTGAAAATAAAGGACTAACCATTACTCAAAAGAACGGAAAGGTTTATGTGAGTATGGATGAAAGTTTATTGTTTGCCAGCGGCAAAACAAACGTAGAAGCGCGTGGTGTTGAGGCTTTAAAAAATGTGGCAAAAGTATTAGAGAATAATGTTGATATAAATGTTTTGGTAGAAGGCCATACAGACGACGTGCCAATGAAAGGTGCCGGAGAAATTAAGGACAATTGGGATCTAAGTGTAATTAGAGCAACATCAGTAACAAAAATAATGTTATCGAGCGCAAAAATTGATTCACAGCGCATTACAGCCGCGGGTCGCGGAGAGTTTTTTCCTTTAGATAACGCTAAAACACCAGAGGCAAGAAAGAAAAACAGAAGAACAGAAATTATTTTAACACCAAAATTAGATGAGTTGTTAAAAGTATTAGGGAATAATTAATATAAAAAAAGAGAAAAAAAATGGGAATGATCCAAGAGTTTAAAGCCTTTGCTATAAAAGGTAATGTTGTTGATCTTGCGATTGGTGTTGTAATCGGCGGCGCGTTTAATAAAATAATTAACTCACTTGTTGAAGACATAATTACACCGGCAGTATTAACCCCGGCGTTAAAAGCAGCTAATTTAACAAACCTAGCCGACCTTACTATACCCGGTACGGCTATTAAATACGGAAATTTTATTTCTACTTTAATATCGTTTATTATTGTTGCTTTTGCCCTTTTTATGGTAATTAAAGCTATTAACGCGTCTAAGAAAAAAGAAGAGGCTGCTCCGGCTAAGCCTAAAGAGCCAAGTACACAAGAAAAGTTGTTAATGGAAATACGCGATTCTTTAAAGAAGTAATCCCACAAACATAAAAACTTCGAGCCTCCTTTTTTAAATAAAAGGAGGCTTTTTATTTTACAAGTTAACAATTCCTTAACATTAAATTGGATTTGAATTAACGAGTTAACCTTTATTTTGCGGTGAATTAATAATTAATTTACCTTATGAATAGAATAATTTCAATCTTCATTTTCCTTTTCCTGGTTTTGCATTTAAGCTCTCAGGATAGTATTCAAAACAATCATACTGCAGAACAGCCCAAGGTTGAAACAAAAAAAGCAAACTGGTACGATAAAATATCAATTAGAGGCTACACCCAAGTGAGGTATAACCGATTATTTGAAACTAACCCAAATTTAAAAAGTGAACAAGGCGATAGATCGATTGGAAACCTTGGCGGTTTTTTCATAAGACGTATGCGTATTATTATTTACGGACAAGTACATGAAAACGTTTATTTTTATATTCAACCCGACTTTGCATCTTCAGCATCAAGCACCGGATTACACTTTGGACAACTTAGAGATGCGTATTTTGATGTTTCAATAGATAAAAAAAGAGAGTTTAGATTTAGAATTGGCCAGAGCAAGGTCCCATTTGGCTTTGAAAACATGCAGTCTAGTCAAAATCGATTACCGCTAGATCGTAACGACGCCTTAAATAGCGCTGTTTCTAACGAACGCGATTTAGGCGCGTTTTTTATGTATGCGCCAAAAAAAGTGAGAGAGTTATACAGCTCATTGGTAAACGATGGCTACAAAGGCTCAGGAGATTATGGCGTTTTTGCTTGCGGATTATATAATGGGCAAACGGCAAATAAGCCTGAACTTAATAACAACTCACATTTTGTAGCTAGATTAAGTTATCCGTTTAAGATCAAAGAACAAATAATTGAACCGGGGATACAAGGGTATACTGGTATTTGGACCATGCCAAAAGATCAACTAACAGCAAGTACTAAAGTTTCAAAAAACTTGGAATATCTTGACGAACGCTATGCGGCATCCTTAATATTGTACCCAAAACCTTTTGGAATACAGGCAGAATACAACATTGGAAAAGGACCTGAATATGATGTTGCAAGAGATTCTATTATGACAAAAGACCTGAAGGGTGGTTATGTTACATTAAGCTATTTAATTAAGGTCAAAAAACAAGTTATTATTCCCTTTGTAAGAGGGACAGTATATGAGGGTGGAAAAAAGCATGAGTTAGACGCAAGGGCCTATAATGTAAAAGAAGTCGAGGGGGGCATTGAGTACCAACTCTTTAAAAACTTTGAGTTTACCGCTTCTTACGTATATTCTGATAGAACAACCTCCGATAAAACAAAAGAAAGCAACCATCAGACGGGTTCGTTTTTGCGTATACAAGCGCAACTTAACTTTTAAACGGTAACAATAAGTTAACATTACGCTTATAATTATTAAATACATTAGCCAAAAAATTTTATGTTTGGATTAGACACAACACTTACCGTTTTATTAATACTATGTTTAGTATTAGCTTGTTTTTTTGAATTTATAAATGGCTTTCACGATACGGCAAACGCCGTAGCAACAGTTATTTATACCAACTCTATGAAGCCGACTGTAGCCGTGGTTTATAGCGGTATTTTAAATTTTACCGGTGTTATGTTTGGTGGTATTGCGGTGGCAATGGGCATAGTAAATTTATTACCAATGGATGTTTTGGTAGACACAAACCCTTATCATGGTATTGCAATGATCTTGGCATTATTGTTAAGCGCCATTATTTGGAATTTTGGAACCTGGTATTTCGGCATCCCATCTTCAAGTTCTCATACTATTATTGGCTCTATTTTGGGTATTGGTTTAGCTTTTGCTTTTTTGCCGGGAGATTATGGTGTTTCGGCAGTAAATTGGGATAAAGCAAAAGACACGGGCTTAGCTTTATTAATTTCGCCTCTTTTAGGATTTTCTGTTGCCATTATTATGATGTTTGTTTTTAAACGATTCATAAAAAACGAAATAATTTACAAAGAGCCTATTCCGGGAAAAAAGCCACCTATTTGGATTCGCATGATGTTATGGATAACCTGTGGTTTAGTAAGTTTTTTCCACGGTCAAAACGATGGGCAAAAAGGTGTTGGTTTAATTATGATGATTTTAATTGCTGTTTTACCCGGACAGTTTGCCGTAGACTCTAGCATTAATTTACAAAGTGTTAGTGCAAACGTAAATAAAATTGAGATGTTGATGTTAAAGGCAGATACTGTTGTACTCGGAGGAAAAGAAAAAAAGATGTATGCCGAAATCATGACGCACTCGGAGCATTTTAAAACAGTGGTTGGTAGTAATTTTGATGCACACGAAATAGCATTATCTAATAGGTTTTCATTAAGAAAAGATATAATTAAAATTACCAAAGGCGCCGACAAAATAATTAAGAGTGGGAATTTATCTTTAAGTGCAAACGAAATTAAAGAAATGACCAAGGAAATTAAATCAAGTAAAAAATTAATAGAGTATGCGCCATCATGGGTTATTATTGTAATATCATTATGTTTAGGTCTAGGTACAATGGTTGGCTGGAAAAGAATTGTAAAAACAGTTGGAGAAAAAATTGGTAAACAACACATGAGTTACGCACAAGGAGCAAGCGCAGAGTTAGTAGCATCTATGGGTATCGGCGTGGCATCGGCATATGGTGTACCGGTTTCCACTACACACATGCTTTCTTCAGGTATCGCCGGATCGATGGTGGCTAAAAAAGGATTAAAGAACTTACAAAAAGGCACTATTAAAACAATTGCTTTAACATGGATACTTACCTTACCTGTTACAATTATTTTATCAGGAAGTTTGTTCTTATTATTTAGAGCGATTTTATAAGGTCATTTTTTTTACACCAACAAAACCTTCAAGATTTTTCTTGGAGGTTTTTTTGTTTTTATTTCTATCTTCAACATATGATTTTCAAACAGATCTTTCTCACATTATTTATTCTGCCTTTTTTTCTGGCGGCACAAACCTTCCCTTCTAAACCAACAAACTATATTACCGACGGAGCAAATGTTTTATCTGCCGACCAGCAGCAAAGTTTAAATTCAAAACTCAGCAATTTCGAAAAAAACACATCAAATCAGATCTTTGTTTATATAGCCCCTTCTTTAAATGGGAGTGACATGACCACTTTGTGTCAGGATATCTTTCATGCCTGGAAAATTGGGGGAAAAGAAAAAAATAACGGCCTGCTAATTGCCGTTTTTGTTAACGACCACAAATTTCGAATACACACCGGGTATGGTTTAGAAGGAGCTTTACCGGATATACTTACAAAACGCATTCAGGATAATGATATGCGTCCGTTTTTTAAAGAAAACAATTATTATACAGGAATAGATAAAGGCGTTGACCAACTTATTTATTATAGTCAGAATGAATTTAAGCCAGATGAGGTTGAATCCATTGGAAGTAATTGGGTAAGCTGGCTGCTTGGTTATTCTGGCAACCTAATCCTCTTAAGCATTTATCTCTATTTATTGTTCCGCAAAAAGGCAAAGAAACGAAGTTCCCTAGTTAAGAATGGTCTTTTGGTTTTGGCGCTAATAATGGCCTTGCTGCCATGTATTGGAGCAATAATTTTATTTTTTATGCTTGTATTTTTAAAGGAAATAAAATCCAGTGGAGGCGGTTCGTCTGGCACAAGCAGCGGTTCGTTTTGGAGTAGTTCCGACTCCTCTTCGTCCTCATCGTCTGACTCCGGTTCCAGTTTTGATGGCGGAGGCGGAGGTGATTCCGGTGGAGGAGGCAGTAGCAGCGACTGGTAATTCGTTGATTTTACTAGGATAAAAATTAAACCGATCCCTCAAACTTAAAATTTATTTTAGCGAACTAACCCTCTTTTAGAGACAAAACGTATTAAAACAATCCTTCTAATAAACTATCGTTTACTAAATTAGGTAAGGTAACTTTTAAGTTAGGTGTACGATCCATTTCGCGTTTAATGGCAAAAAGCGCTTCGTCATTTCGTGCCCAAGCGCGGCGTGATATACCATTGTTTACATCCCAAAACAGCATTTGTTCTAATCGTCTTTCTGCATCTGCGCTTCCATCTAATACTAAACCAAAGCCACCATTAATAACTTCGCCCCAGCCTACGCCGCCACCATTGTGCAAACTTATCCAAGTTGCACCTCTAAACGAATCGCCAACAAAATTCTGCACCGCCATATCAGCAGTGAATTTACTGCCGTCGTAAATGTTAGAAGTTTCACGGTATGGACTATCAGTTCCGCTAACATCATGATGATCTCTACCCAAAACAACAGGCGCAGTAATTTTTCCTTCTTTAATGGCCTTGTTTATTGCTTTTGCAATTTTAATTCTTCCTTCGCTATCGGCGTATAAAATGCGCGCTTGCGAACCAACTACTAAATTATTTTGCATGGCATTTTTTATCCACAAAATATTATCCATTAATTGTTGTTGAATTTCTTTTGGTGCAGTTTTATAAATTTCTTCTAAAACGGTTAACGCTAACTCATCAGTTTTTCTAAGGTCGTTTTCGTTTGCACTAGTACATACCCATCTAAACGGACCAAAACCATAATCAAAACACATTGGACCCAAAATATCCTGCACGTAACTCTTGTATTTAAAATCGCCGTTCTTTTCCAATATATCGGCACCGGCTCTGCTGGCTTCTAATAAAAAGGCGTTGCCATAATCAAAAAAGTACATGCCTTTTGCGGCAAATTTATTTACACAATCGGCATGCGTGCGTAAAGTTTTTTGAACTTCATCTTTAAATTTTGCCGGATCTTCTGCCATTAACACATTCGATTCTTCAAGGGTTAAGCCTTGTGGATAGTAGCCTCCGGCCCAAGGATTATGTAAGGATGTTTGGTCGGTGCCAATATCCACCATTACATTTTCTTTTAGTAATTTTTCCCAAAGATCTACTACATTTCCCTGGTAAGCAATGCTAACAGCCTCTTTGTTTTTTTGCGCCACACGAACGCGTATTATTAATTCGTCAAGGTTTGCAAAAACCTCATCTACCCAGCCTTGTGAGTGACGAGTCGCAACCGCTTTTGGATTAATTTCTGCGGTGATCGAAACCAAACCTGCAATTTTTGCGGCCTTTGGCTGCGCGCCGCTCATGCCACCTAGTCCACAGGTAACAAATAATTTACCTTTTCTTTCTTCTTCGGTATGAAACTTTTTGCGAGCTGCATTCATAACGGTTATGGTTGTGCCGTGTACAATTCCTTGCGGACCAATGTACATAAAACTACCCGCTGTCATTTGCCCGTATTGTGTTACGCCAAGTGCATTAAATTTTTCAAGATCATCCGGTTTGCTGTAATTTGGTATCATCATACCATTGGTGACAACAACACGAGGGGCATCTTTATGTGAAGGAAATAAACCTGCAGGGTGACCGCTATATAAAACCAGTGTTTGTTCATCGGTCATGTTAGCCAAGTATTGCATCGTAATTAAATACTGAGCCCAGTTTTGAAACACAGAACCATTACCACCGTAAGTGATCAATTCGTGTGGGTGTTGCGCAACCGCATAGTCTAAGTTGTTACTTAGCATGTGCATGATTGCCGCAGCCTGTAAACTTTTATGAGGGTATTCGTTTATTGGACGTGCATAAATTTTATAATCTGGTCTAAAACGGTGCATGTATATGCGGCCATAGGCTTTTAGTTCTTCAGCAAATTCTTTTGCTAAAACAGCATGGTGTCTTGCATCAAAATAACGCAAGGCATTACGAATTGCTAATTTTTTTTCATCAGCGTTTAAACTGTCTTTTCTTTTTGGAGCGTGGTTTATTTTAGGGTCGTAATTTTTTTGTGGAGGTAATTCATTTGGAATGCCTTGTAATACAAGATCCTTAAAAGATAATTCTGTTGTAGTTTGGTTTGACATAGAAATTAAAATTAGGTAGTTTTTTTTGTTTCGGGTTTATCAAAAAGTCCCGTTTTTTTATTGTAACCATAAGGGCAGTGTTTACACCCGCTCTTGCAGCAATATCCTCGCTTTAAATGGTACTTTTCAGTAAAAATTATATATCCTTCGGGGCTATAATAAAAGTCTTCAGGGTCGAGTTGTTTATTAAACATATCAACCGTAAAGATAAGGAACTAATAGTAAAAAATTAAATTATTCTAAACGCTTAATTGTGCAGCCAATAGATTTGGTTTCTTGCGTTTTAGGAGTTTCGTTTTTAGTTAAAGAAGTTAAAGCATCCTTTAAATATGGTGCCTTAACAGCTGCTGCATCTTTAACATTATCATCAATAGCACCTTTGTAAACCAAACCTTTGGCGTTAAATAAAAAACACTGTGGTGTACGGGTAGCGCCAAAAGCGTTCGCTAATTGACTTTTTTCATCTACAACATAAGTACATTTTAGTTTTTGTGCGCCAAAATACTTAACCATTTCATCAAAGCTGTCTTCTTCGGCTCTTTGCCCTTCATTACTATTTATTAAGGCACAACCTATGCCGTTGGCTAAGCAATAATCAGAATACTCTTTTATACGCGCCTCACTTAATTTTACATATGGACAAGTGTTGCAACTAAAAATAACCAACAAACCTTTTGCCGTTTTAATATCGTTTAATGATACGGTTTTGCCGCTAACATCTTTCATTTTATAATCTGCTTGCGGGAGGGCAGCATTAATTGCAAGTTCCTCAGGAGGAGAATTAACGAATGAATATATTGCGAAAGAGGTAATTAATAGGGATAAAAATAAAGCGATCTTTTTCATGACAATGAATTTACGAATTTGTATACAAACTAATTAAATAGAGTGTTAATTTTAACAAATTTAAATAGTTTGGTTAAGTTTTTTACAAAGAATGTGGTTAAAAAGCTAATAATTACTTAATGCTAACACTACTTGAGTTTAGGTTAATGACCTTATATTTGCCTCGTACTTTATCAAGAAGTGAACACCCTAAAGGACTTTTATCTTTTTCATGTTTTTAAAAGATTCCTTAACCGCTTTTTAATTTACTGTTAATTACAGAGAATGAAAAAGGTTTATATCATATTATTATTGGTTCTGTCTTATATTAGCTTTTCGCAGGTATCAACTAGTGGTTGCTACTTAAGCGGTGGCATGACAAATGGAAAAGCCGCGGGCTGTTCTTGTAATTTAGCCGCTTCTTCTTTTAGCTATTTCGGTAATTTTTGTGGCGCTGCTGTAACTGCTAATTCAGGTGGACAGGTTTTGGTTTCTACAAATTTTTCATTACCCGCAGGATGCACGGCTACAGTTCAGGCTGAAATGAAGCCGCGCCCATCAATTAATGCAAGCTGCACCAATAATGGACCAGATGGAAGCGACTATTGTGCAATAACAAATGTTGGTGGTACAATTGCTAGTCAAGGCGGCACCCTTTGTTGTTCAACGGCCGGGTGTGGTTCATACCCTTCTTTACCCGGATCTCCTGTGTTTGTGCCAAGTGCAAATGGCTTTAATCCTGTTGGAGGTTGTGCAAACGGAAACATGTTAGTTAAAATGATTGTAACTGGAGGAGTTGTAACAATTTCAGGTTTCAGTGATAGGGGAGACGAAATAACAACATATACAATAAACCTGAGCGGAACCTGTGGGCCAGGCTGTAGTGGCGTATTACCCATCACATTAAAAGATTTTTATGCTGAGCCTTTGGAGAACGAAGTGTTATTAAAGTGGAGTGTGGCCACCGAAATAAACGTTGCTTATTATTTAATAGAGAAGAGTAATGATGGAATAAGCTATTTACCATTAAACACAGTATACTCTTTAGCTAATGTGAGCGGCGAAAATAATTTATCTTATTTTAATTACGATTATTCGCCAAGTAAAGGAATAAATTATTATAGACTAAAACACGTTGAAAAAGATGGTTCTGTTGAAACACATAAAACTATTGCAGTGAACTATAAAAATACTAGCGCATCTCCAATATGGATAAACCAAACCAACGAAACAATTAAAATTGGTTACGAAAAAGCGCCGCTAAGTAAAAGTGTTTTAATCCACGATATTACCGGAAGAGTGATCAAAGAAATTTTATTGAAGGCAGAAGCTCCGGCAGAACAAGAGGTTTATAGATCTGAATTAGTAAACGGCATGTATCTTATTTCAGGATCTGACCCTCGCGATGGCTTTTCTCAAAAGCTGATCATTCAATAATCATTATTTTTAATTATTATGATTTTTTGGCCTTTTTAAAGGCAAAAATTATAAAAAGCCAATTGTTTATTTCTAGTAACTTAAAACTTAATAGTAGTTATAGTTTTACTGACATTTACTTGATTGGAAAATACACCCGAAATAACGCCGAAAAAGAGATCAATTTTTAAAAGAATTTTAAAGATCTTTTTTTATCTGATTCTTACGGGAATTATAATTTGTATTTCTTTAATAAGTTTATTATTCATTTATCAAGACGATGTAAAAAAAGTATTGTTGGGTGAAATAAATAAACACCTTAAAGCAGAAGTAAAGATCGATCCAAAAAACATTGATATGACCATCATAAAAACCTTTCCAGATTGTTCGATGGAGTTTAAAGAGGTGTTAATGTTAGAGGCTCTGCAAATAAAAAAACGCGACACGCTTTTGTTTGCCAAACAACTCAATTTACACTTCAACATCAGCGACCTGTGGAGTAAAAAATACAACATAAAAAAAATCAAACTTAAGGCCGGTATTGTAAAGCCGGGCATAACAAAAAGCGGCACGCCAAATTATATATTTTGGGAAGCGTCTAAGGGTGATAGCAAGGCAACAAACGACTCTATAAATTTTAATTTAAATTTAATTGAGCTGGAAGATTGTCGGGTAATTTACCGCGACAGACAAACAACTTTTAAAACAGACTTGTTAATTAAGAGCCTAAGCTTTTCAGGCAACTTTAGCGATGAGGAATACGACCTTAAGTCGGAAGGAAAACTATATTTAAATCAGATTACTTCAAACAAAAAATCGTTATTAAAGAATAAGAATTGTAATTTGAACGTTGATCTAAAAGTTAAAGGCAATAATTATGTGTTTGAAAAAACACAAGCTACTATTAATAAGATGCGCTTTAATGTGGATGGAAATTTTGCCTATAAAGATAGTTTGCAAACCATGGATATAAACTACAGTGCTGCTGATCTCGACATTGCAACTGTTTTGTCATTGTTACCGGAAGATCAGCAACAAAAGGCGAATGATTACAAAAGTTCAGGAGATTTTTATACAAACGGAAATTTTAATTATTCGGGACGAACAAAATTTAAGTTAGAAAGTAAATTTGGAATTAAGAATGCAGAAATAACCTATAAACCAACATCTACAACTGCAAAGAATGTAAATATAAACGGCGATTTAATTTACTCTAACACTAATTCTAAAATTGACCTAACCAATGTTTATCTTAAATTAAATACTGACGAAATAAAAGGTAGTTTTTCTGTCCAAAATTTTTCTGATCCGTATTTGCATTTTGTTGTTGACGCAAGCGCAAACCTCGAAAACCTTCAAAGTTTCTGGCCTATAGATACGTTAAGTAAACTTAAGGGCAATGTAAAAATTAATTCGGAGGTTGAAGGATTACTGCGCGATCTTAAAAACGAAACATTTTCAACTAAAGTAAAATTAGATCTTGAGGCTTCGGTTTCTAATATAGAAGCACAATTTAAAGGAGATGAAAATATTTTTGCGATAGAAAACTGCTCTGTTACCGCAAAAGATAGAGAGGTGGAGGTTAAAGACCTGAAATTAAAAAGAGGAAGCTCGGATATTTTATTGAACGGAAATATACCGGGAATATTCAATTATTTATCAGATAAAACTGCACCACTAATAATTACAGGAAATTTGTTTTCTAATTATTTTAAGCTAGAAGATTTTATGATGAAGTATAAGGCTTCAGAGGATAAGTCTGCACCCTTGATACCAAACAACATTCAGTTTAAATTGAATGCTGCTATTTTAAAATTCAGTTACGCGAAATTTGAAGCGCAATCCATAACCGGCGAAATTGAAATTAAAAATCAAAAAGCAATTATCAGCGACATGAGACTTCAAACCATGCAAGGCGAAGCAGAGATAGATGCCTTTGCAGATAATTCTAACAACAAACTTGATGTTGTTTTACAAAGCAAATTAACAAACATAAACATTAGCAATATGTTTTTACAGTTAAACAATTTTGGCCAAGCTACTTTGCAGGAAAACAATATAAAAGGTTATGCAACGGCAGACCTTGATTTTTCCGGAAGCTGGAGCAATGCTTTAGAGCCTGATCTTAAATCGATCAAATCAAACATAAACTTAACTATTGATAGGGGGGAGTTAATTGACTTTAAACCTTTATTAAGTTTATCTAAATTTGTAGACATTCAAGATCTTCAAAAAATCAAGTTTTCCAGTTTAAAAAGTAATATTGAAATAAAGGATAAAACTATCTTTTTGCCAAGCACATCAATAAAAAATTCGGCCTTAAACATTATTTTTTGGGGAACACATTCCTTCGAGAATGATATTAATTATCATATAGAATTATTGATAAGCGAATTACTGGCTAAAAAACGTAAGAATAAAGACGAGGAGTTTGGCCCTGTTGAAAACGATCCGGATAATAAACGCAGCGCTTTTGTTTTAATGACAGGAACGGTTGATAAGCCAATCATAAAATACGACCGAAAAGGCTTAAAAGAAAACATTAAAAAAGATATAAAAGAAGAAAAGCAGAATTTAAAACAATTGTTGAAAGAGGAATTTGGCTTGTTTAAAAAAGACACAAGCGCCTTAAAACCCAAGGAGAAAGCTGATCAGGGCTTTGAATTAGAAAAACCCAACAATAAAAACCCTAAAAAAACGTTAGAGCCAAAGAAGAAAAAAGATGATGACGATGATTTTTAAAAATCGTATCTTTAATTAAATTTTAGTGGTGAATATTTACAATAAAAAACAGCGATGGAAATTGGGGCTTGCAGCAGCAGCGTTGTTAATTATTATTGTTTCCTTATGGTACACCAAAAATCTGGTAAAAAAGATCTCTTCCAGCGAAAAAGAAAAAGTGGAATTGTGGGCCAAGGCGGTGCAAAAAAAGGCTAACCTTGTAAAATTTACCAATGAACTATTTGAAAAAATTAAAATCGGCGAGCGTAAAAAAGCTGAGCTTTATGCTGAAGCAACAAAGCAACTAAGCGCCGATGCTCAAGACGTTTCGTTCGTATTAAAAGTACTTCAGGAAAACACATCTGTTCCGGTAATTTTAACTAATGAGAACGACGAAATTCAGATTTCAAGAAATTTAGATTCTACTCGAGAAAAAGACAAAGTTTATTTGCAAGAACAATTGGAAATAATGAAAGGACTTTATCCTCCGGTAGAAATAAATGTATACAGAGGAATTAAGCAAAAATTATATCATAAAGACAGTAGAGTGTTTAGTGATATAAAGTTAGTGTTTGATAGTTTAATTAAATCATTTATAACCGAAGTTGCAGTAAACTCTGCCGCGGTACCTGTTATATATACGAATAGTACAAAAGATAAGATCATTGCTTTAGGAAAAATTGATTCTTCTGAAGTGGATACACCTGAAAAATTAAAACACAAATTAAAAGAACTTTCGGCTGAGAACACACCAATAAAAGTAGACTTAGGTGAAGGAACAAGCGATTTTATTTTTTATGCGCCATCGGAATTACTTACCCAACTTAAATACTACCCTTATGTACAATTCGGCGCCATCGGATTGTTTTTATTGATAGCTTATATTCTTTTTAGTACCGCTCGCAAAGCCGAGCAAGATCAAGTTTGGGTTGGTATGAGCAAAGAAACCGCGCATCAGCTGGGAACACCTCTTTCATCCTTAATGGCTTGGAATGAACACTTAAGAGGAGTAGGTGTTGATGATTCTATTGTTAGCGAAATGCAACAAGACGTTAAACGTTTGAACACAATTACAGATAGGTTTAGTAAAATTGGTTCGCAACCAACACTAGTGCCATCTAACATTAATCAGGTTTTAATTGATTCGGTTGAGTATTTAAAAAACCGCACATCAAAAAACACTAAATACTCGTTAAAGCTACCCGAAGAGAATCTGCAAGTGCATTTATGCGTTCCTTTATTTGAATGGGTGATCGAAAATATTTGTAAAAACGCTGTTGATGCAATGGAAGGTAAAGGAGAAATTGAAGTAGCTTTAATTGATGTACCTGAAGGATTGTTCGTAGATATTTCTGACACAGGGAAAGGAATACCAAAATCTAAATTCAAAACAGTATTTGAGCCCGGCTATACATCAAAACAAAGAGGTTGGGGATTAGGTTTAAGTTTATGCAAACGTATAATTGAAAACTATCATAATGGTAAAATTTACGTTTTAAAGAGCGAGGTTAATAAAGGAACAACGTTTAGGATTGAATTAAAACGAGAGTAACACTAGTGTTTCACCTTATAGATAATCGCCTCCAGGTATTTTTTTGTCCTTAATTCACAAACCACCTCAATTTTTTCATTCTCAAAAGAATTTTTATACATCGGATTCATGTATACAAACCAAGTTTCAGATGAAGTTGACGAAAGTATTTTATTGATGGTTTTATCTAAAACCGCCTTATTAAAAGGATTAAACAAAAAGTAAACCGTTGGTTGGTTCAAATAGTCAAAGTCTAGAGCATTTACTTTTATAAATTTAATGTTCGACGATTCTCTTTTTAGTAAATAGTTTTTTAAATTTTCATTCGCAATATCTATTAACTCTCCGTCTAGGTCAATGCCTATTAAATTATTGTAGCCAAAAGATTCTGCAACAAAAACAGGTCGGCCTTTTCCGCAACCAATATCAACAAAAGCAAAGTTTTTTGTTTTTTCCTCGATCGCCCTAAAGATTCTGAATAAAACAAGGTATCCTGCACCCTGGTAATGAAAAAACTCTGTTGAGTTGCTTTTTTTGATCGACGAGGTTGTTATGCCATACTTTTTTTCGTTAATTGTTTCAGCCTTGATAAGCTTGATAGTATTGATAAACCCGCGCAAGAACACGGATCTAAAAAAATAAAATATATAAATAAAAACTTTCAACGCAAATGCTTTTTAATGTTACGCAAAATTAATATCTTCATAGGCATATTTATAATTAAATTATAAAAAGACGGTGTTGGCCCGGAAAAGTTATTTCTAATGCAACGCCGGAGCACTATAAAAATTCTCCAATATGAAAATTGATCTTGAAGCTGAGCGCAAAGAAATTCTACACCGATACAAATTATTAATAAACGCCTGTAAGCGTAGATTAGAAAAAGGCGACAAAGAAATAATTAGAAAAGCATTTGAAGTTGCTGTTGAGTCGCATAAAGAAATGCGACGCAAAAGCGGCGAACCATATATTTATCATCCTATTGCTGTTGCTCAAATTTGTGCCGAAGAAATTGGTTTAGGTACCACGGGAATTGTATGCGCTCTGTTACATGATACTGTTGAGGATACAGATCTTACGTTGGAGGACGTGAAAGGTTTGTTCGGGGAAAAAGTATCTCAGATCATAAATGGTCTAACAAAAATTTCGGGTGTAATTGATAATACTTCTTCTATTCAGGCAGAGAATTTTAGAAAGGTGCTCTTAACCATGAGCGAAGATATCAGGGTTATTCTAATAAAACTAGCTGATAGATTGCACAACATGCGTACACTTGAGCACATGAAGCGCGAAAAACAAATGAAGATCGCCAGTGAAACATTGTTTTTGTATGCACCACTAGCGCATCGTTTGGGATTAAATAATATTAAAACAGAGCTTGAAGATCTTGGATTAAAATATACAAACTCAGAGGGTTATTATGATATTGCAGTTAAGCTACAGGAGACTGAGCCTGAGCGCAAACGTTTTGTCCAAAAATTCATTGAACCTCTTAAGGAGATTTTAGGCGAGCAAGGATTTAAATTTAAAATATTTGGCCGACCAAAATCTATTTTTAGCATTTACAATAAAACAAAAACTAAAGGAGTGGCCTTTGAAGAGATCTATGATCTCTTTGCTATTCGTATCGTAATTGATACGCCGTTAGACCAAGAAAAATCAGACTGTTGGAAAGTTTATTCAATCATTACTGATTTTTATCACCCAAGTCCTGAACGTTTAAGAGATTGGATAAGTACGCCTAAAAGTAACGGATACGAGAGCTTACACACAACAGTTATGGGTCCGGATGGCAAGTGGGTTGAGGTACAAATACGAACCGTTAGGATGGATGAGCTTGCCGAGAAAGGATATGCCGCACACTGGAAATATAAAGATGCCGCAGCTGATAAAGAAAGTAAGTTAGAGAATTGGTTGCAACGCATACGTGAAATGCTTGAAAACCCCGATCCAAATGCTTTGGAGTTTATGGATGATTTTAAGCTGAATTTATTTAGCGATGAATTATTTGCCTTTACGCCAAAGGGTGATATGAAAACATTACCTGTTGGCGCAACAGCATTGGATTTTGCTTTTGAGATACACACAAAAGTTGGTGAGCAATGTATAGGCGCAAAAGTAAATTTTAAATTAGTGCCATTAAGTTATGAATTAAAAAGTGGCGACCAAGTTGAAATTCTTACCAGCAACAAACAAACACCAAAAGAAGATTGGCTTGGTTACGTTATTACTGCTAAGGCAAAATCAAAAATTAAAAGCAGTTTAAAAGAACAAAGAAAAAAAATTGCAGAACAAGGTCGAGAGATCATGGAACGCAAATTTTATAAGCACAAACTTGATTTCACGCTTCAAAATGTAAATGATTTTTGTCAATTCTTAAAATTACCTTCATCGCAAGAATTATTTTATCGTGCAGCGCTAGGCAATGTTGATCAAAAAGAGATCAAAGAATATTTACGTTATAAAAACAATCCGGTAAAACCAAGTCGCAAGTCTTCGTCACCAAAAATAGAGCAATTGGTTACAAATGCTCGTGGCAGCAGTGACATGCTGGTTATTGGCGACGACATGCAAAAGCTTGATTATAAACTTTCGCCATGTTGTAATCCTATTCCTGGCGATGATGTTTTTGGTTTTATTACTATTGGCGAAGGGATAAAAATTCACAGGGTAAATTGCCCGAACGCAATAAAACTACTTTCAAATTATGCCTACCGCGTTGTAAAAGCAAAATGGATGAACGATCAACTAATTTCGTTCTTAGCGGGAATTAAAATTATTGGAACAGATGAATTAGGTTTGGTAAATAATATTACAAAAATAATCTCAAGTGAAAATAATGTTAACATGCGCTCAATAAAATTTGATACGGATGATGGGCTTTTTGAAGGAACAATAATGGTTTATGTGCACGACACAAAGCACCTAAATCATTTAATGGACACCCTTAAAAAAGTAAAAGGTGTAACTAAGGTAGAGCGGATAGACGAAAAGGGTTAACGCTTTGGCTTAAACTCTCTGAGTTTTAATTTTTTTGCCGGATTTCCTTGATATATCCAATTAGCTTCTAAAGAACTTGTTGCAATGCTGCCAACCGTTAGTAAGCTATGACTTCCTAGTCTAACTCCCGGGCAAATAACTGTTTTTGCTCCGGCCCAAGAACCCTCATCCAAAGTTATTTCGCCAACTAAAAGATCAAAAGTTGTTCTTTTGTAATTGTGGTTGCCGCATAATAATAAAGCGCCTTGTGACACGCACGAATGGCTTTTTAAAGTTACTTTTGCAAGGTTATCTATCCAAACCTCTTCACCTATCCAAACATGGTCGCCAATAACTAATAACCAAGGGTACTTGATGGAAACATGAGGCTTAATAATTAAACCTACCCCAACTTTTGCGCCAAATAAGCGTAATAAAAAACGTTTTGGTCCATAAAACGGAAAAGGAGATTTAAAAAAGAAATAATTTGTAAAATACCAAATAACTCTCACTAATAGCGGTCTACCTGGTTTGTACCAGTCATTGTCAAATGTCGACAGGTCAGTTTTTAAGGGTTCCATTAAATAAATTTTTATATAAATTAATACTCTGTTCTACCGCAATCTTGCCGCTAATATAACTATTTGCAGCCTTGCTTTTTTGCGAAAACGCTTCTTGATCCAATTTGGCCATTTGTATTATTGCATCCAAGAACCCTTGTTTGTTGTTTAATGCAATTGCATAACCGGCATTGTGCATTTCTAAATCGTTCCAAGGTGTTTGATCGCTAATAATTGCAGGGCAGCCCGATAGTAAGCTCTCAACAATTGAATGGCCGAAATTTTCGTTTAGTGTTGGAAGAAACAAGCAATTATAATTACAGATTGTTTGCTGAACCTCATTAAAAGTTAATTCGCATTTATAGTTTACAGTAACATTTTTAGGTAGCACCTTTATTAATTCAGTGCAGTTGGTCCAATAGTCTTTATCTTCAAGATTACCATAAATGTCGTAATTAATATAAATATCAGATGGAATGTCTTTTAAAATCTCCAAAGCAAAATGCAAATTTTTTACTTCAGAAATTCTTGACAAGAAAAAAACATCTAGCGTGTTTGGTTTTTTTATCGAGGTGTTTTTAATTAGTGTTCCCGAATTTAAATTAGAAGCAATTTTAATGTTTGCCGATGAAAAATGCGATTTAATATCAAATTCCTCTTGTTTATTTGTTGCATGAAATAAAACGTGTTTATACCAACCAAAAATTTTGGCCATGGTAATGTAAATTGTTTTTTTGAATGACTTCAAACTTAAAGCACCTTTACTTAGCATGCCTCTCGGAGCAAGTAAAACAGGCGAATCAATTAAATGTTTGTTTTTTAAACGGATAATATTTATTGAAAACCGGAAAGACCAAAAGCTATTTAAATAAATAAGGTCGGGTTTTATTTCATTAATAAGTAAGAGAAGTGTTTCTGTATTAAAATGGTTATCTGTAAAATAATAGTAATTAATATTTTCTTTAGTAAATAGATTGTTTGGTTTAATTTCAGAGTATTCAGTATTGCTTCCTAAATCTTTATTGGAGGTAATAATGTAAAAATCAAAATGATCTTTTAGCAATGTAACTAATGAAAATACCGAACGCACCGGCCCGCCTGCCTTTGTGCCAGGCAAGTACCAATCTATTAAAACAGCTATTTTTGGTTTCTTCAAATTATACTGAAAGCTTATTTTCTTTTATCCAATTATTTAATACTACCAGGTGCCATATTCTGCTCCAGGTTACAGTGTTGTCGTTTTTTAAAAAGCGGTTCCATAAATCCAAAACACCTTCTTTATTATAAAAATCATAATTTGAAAGTTCGGTTATGTTTTTTTCGCAGAATGATCTTAGATCGTTTTTTAACCACAATTGCCATGGCAGCGTAAAGCCCATTTTTGTCCGGTTAACAATTTCATTTGGCAACAAATCGCCTAAACTGTCTATTAATAATTTTTTAGGCGTGTGTGGGAATTTTTTGTCATCTCCAACACCTAAAACAAATTCAATTAATTTATAATCCAAAAAAGGCTCTCTTACCTCTAAAGCCACGGCCATACTCATTTGATCGGCGTCTCTTAACAAAACGTTTTGCAAATAGGTGTTTATTTCGCTTATAGATACTGAGCTTAATAAATGATTTTTTATTTGTGGAACTTTAGAAACAATAGAGCTAATGTTTTTGTATGGATTAGGATCGTTTAAGAAAGAGCTTAATTCTTTATTAGTAAACGTGCTTCTGTTTAACGGGTAGGCAGAATTAAAATTAATGGTTTGTTGTCCTAATAATTCCTCTATTTTATTTCCTGCAATTGTTTTTTTTCTTTTTTGGATCGCATAGCCTGTAATTTTTCGGCTAAACAATGGAAGTGCATTTAACCAAGATTTTTTTTGAAGCGCAACCATACGTTTAAAAACGTCGTAGCCTGCAAAAAGCTCGTCGCCTCCAATTCCACTCAAAGCCATAGTAACTCCTGCATGTTTGGTTGCTTTAGAAACGATATAGGTGTTTGGGCCATCACCACTTGGATGATCCATTGCAGCAAGTGCTTCCGGTAATTGATTTAAAAAATCCTGTGGCGTTAATTTAATTTCGTGGTGTTGAGTATTAAATTTTTGTGCAATGAGTTTTGCATATTTTGATTCAGAAAACTCACTTTCATCAAAACTAATATTAAAGGTTTGAATTTTTTCTGTGCTAACCTTGCTCATTAAACCAACAATTGCACTGGAATCTATTCCTCCCGATAGAAAGGCGCCAAAAGGCACATCGGCAACCAAGCGCTGATGGACAGATTGGGTGAGTAATTCATTTACTTTATTGCAGGTTTCGGCATACGAAATGTCTGTTATTGATTTAGAAAAATTATTTAGTGAGTAATATTCGGCTAAAGTGGCGGTGTTATTTTGGTATTCGATGTAGTTACCGGGTAATAACATTTTCACACTTTTTACAATTGTGTTTGGAGCAAAAACAGTTTGGTACATGGCGTATTCCCCTAACACCTCTTTGTTCAACGAAAACGTTCTTACATTCGAGTGAATGATAGGTCGAATTTCGCTTGAAAATAAAAAGCCATCATCTCCATAATAGTAATATAATGGTTTAACACCAAGGCGGTCTCTTGCAATAGTTAGTTTTTTTTCGAGCGTGTCGTAAATAGCAAATGCATACATGCCATTAAATAGTTGAAGGCATTTTGTTCCGTATCGAATAAAAGCAGCAAGAACTACTTCGGTATCTGTATTGGTTTTAAAAAAATAGGGTAAATTGTTTGAACCTTGGGAAGAGCGCTGAAGTTCTAATTTTAATTCTTTATAATTATACAATTCACCGTTGTAAACTATTACATATCGTTTGTCTGTAGAAAAAAATGGTTGGTTGCCGTCTGTGCTTAAGTCAATAATCGATAACCTCCTGTGGCCGAGAGCAATTATATCATCAGTCCAAATCCCATCATTATCAGGGCCTCTATGACTGAGGGTTAAATTCATTTTTTGAACAATTTCTTTTTTTTGTTCTGCCGTAAATGAATTAGATATAAAACCGTTTATGCCACACATATGTTTATAATAATCCTGTTGATTTTAAAAAGCGTTCATCTTTCATCATCAGTTTTATGCCTTCTTCAATACTAATTAGTTTTTTATTGAGTATGTCGCGCATTTTTTTGTTATCAGGTTGTCTGCGCGTCATATCTCCATCCTTTAATGGCGGTAGATAAATTATTTTAGATTTTGAACCAGTTAGTTTTATGGTTAATTCAGCCAATTCCTTTATTGTCATTAATTCATCGTTGCCAATATTTATGACATCGTTAATGAATAATTTTTGTTCAAATATTTTTGTAATAACGCTAATCGTATCTTCCACGTAGGTAAATGTGCGCGTTTGAGAACCATCCCCATAAATGGTGATGTCTTTGTTCTTTAAAGCCAGGGATAAAAATCGCGCCACAACAAAATCAACGCTTTGGTTAGGACCGTATGTATTAAAAAAACGAAATATGGTGTAGGGTAAATGAAAAGTTTGCCAATAACTTCTAAAAAAGCACTCGCCAACATTTTTTACCACCGCGTAGGGCACGCGAGAGTTTAGTGGGGTTCGGTGTTCGTTTTGCGGCAGTTCAACAGGTTCGCCATAAACTTCGGAGCTTGAGGAAAAGTAGACGTGTTTTACAGAAGTGTTTTTTGAGAGATTTAAAATATTTTTTATACCATCAATATCATTCAACACATCAATTGGATTTTCTTGCGTTCTAATAACACCCACAACTGCTGCAAAGTGAAAAACGTAATCAAAATGAAACGAAAGCATAACAGATGAAACATCGTTTAGCAGATTAACATCGCCCTTAATAAATTTCCAGTTAGTGAATTGTGATGATGGTAATTTTGACAATAAGCCAGTAGATAAATTATCCATTATAACAACAAAGTTGTGCGGATCGGAAATTAATTTTTCCACTAATGCGCTTCCAACATTGCCGGCCCCACCGGTCACCAAAATTTTATTTTTTATTGAATTCATCGTAAATTTCGTTAATTGTCCTGCACCAATTCTCAGGATTAATTTTTTGGGCCATAAGATGGCTGCTTTCAGACATTCTCAGTAACTCCTCGTTGTTTAAAGTTATAATTTTTTTTAGAATTTGTTTTAATTGATCAATATTTTTTGGTTCAAACGAATAACCGTTTTTGTTATCGGCTAAAAAAGCTTCTTTGGCTCCCACTGCAGAACTTGTGATAAGCGGAAACCCTGAGGCGGCATATTCTTGCACTACTACACCCCAAGGCTCAAAATGACTTGGCAAAACAAAAACACCACACTCTTTTGTTATGGCGGCAAGATCTTTTGGTTGTACGAAACCAAAATGTTTTATTTTATCATGTTCTCTTGGTTGAATATCTCCCGAACCAAGACACCATAATTCCCATTCATTTGGGGTTTCGTCTTGTAACTGTATAAACGCTTCCCATAGGTCTGTTATTCCTTTAAATTCATAATACCTTCCTACATATAAAAATCTTTTTGGGAAAGCTTTTTTCTTTGTTTCTATTTGATCTGAATAAATGGCGTTAAATTTTTCTAGATCACAACAGTAAAATTCTTTTTTTATTTTGGTTTTGGTAAAGCCAAGTTTGTTCACATATAGCTCTTGACTGTTACCGGGCACCCATGCAAATGTAAAAGTGTTTAATAAAAAGAACCTGCTTAAAACAGTTGCCAGGTGTTGTTTTAAAGATCCGGTCCAATGCGTATCGCAAGTAAGAACTGTTGGAATTTTGTTGTAATACGGTTTGGTAAGTTTTAAATAATCTTTATCTATCCAGCCGCTGCAAATTAGGATTTGAGGATCTATTTTTTTTATTAATTGTTCCAGCTCTAAAAAGCTGAATTTATTTTTATCATATACTTTTAATTTTTCAGAGAATGAAAAGACAAAAGGAGCCTCTTTGTTCACAGGCCAGCGGATGATATGCACCTCGTTATTTTTTGACAAGGTTTCGCAGCATTTAATAAAGTAGTCTGCAATTTCGGTATATAGAAATAGAACGGTCATTTTTTTATTAAGGTTTCTGCATACTCATGATAATTTTTATGATTATAATAGTACATCCAACAATATATAAAAAAGCCATTATACGTATAATTCCCTTGCCTTATATACGTTAACAGAATTAAAACCAAAAGCGCATTGCTTATAAGCCAATAATCATCTATTTCTCTTAGATTTAGGTCGTGCGGCACAAAATATTTGAATACAAATAAAATAATAAATATCGCCCCCATCAAACCTACTTCCGAAATCGTTCTTAAAAATAAGGAGTTTGCGTCGCCCATATTAAATTCATAAATGCCGCCAATCATTTTATTTAATGAATATTTTTCGTAAGCAAATTCGTGTGAGCCTAATCCTGTTCCAAAAAGGGGATTTTTAACAAAATTATTTTTTGCCACCGTGTAATTATTGTAGAACACAAACGATGAGCCATGCACTTTTTTTAGGAAGCCTTGTATCCTTCTAATTTTTGCTCTTTTGGTTTCTCCTGCGGTGTTTTCGTCTAGTATGTTATTTATAAATAGCTCATTTATTCCATCCAAACGGGCCTTAAATTCAGGAGCGTTATTATAGGCCACAAAAAACAAGAAAACGGAGAGCGGTATAGCGAGTAAAAAATATCGCACGGCCCCAAAATTAAGAGCGAGTAAAACAATTGAAATAAATATTCCTAAAAAAGCTAAACTTGAAAACGAAAGGCAATAACAAATAACTATTACCAAACATTTTTTTAAAGCAAGGAATTCATTGGTTCGAGAAAATAATTGAAAAAGGCTTATAAAAAAAGCAGGTGCAATAGCTATACCTAAGGAGGAGGGCTCGCTAAAAAAACTGTTAATCCGTATGCCTAGCCCTCCGGGATTAACGCCCCACTTATTAAGGGGTAAAATAAGTCTAAGATCATAACCATATGTAAAACCGATCCAAAAACTAAAAAGCTGAAAAAGACCTAAAGCGCATACAAAATAAGAGACGTTTAAGTATTTTTTAAAAAGTAGTTTAATGTCGTAGGCATAGTATTGCATAACATATTGGTAAAAAATAAGGTTGACCGTTATGTTTAAATAAATTTTTAAAAACCTTGGTACAGTGTTGTTTTCGATGAAAATATTAAACAAACCAATAAGTAACAAAGGGATAAGAAGGTAAAGTGATTGAGCAAAAAATCTATACTTAATTATAAAAACCGGTAACAGTATTACAATAGGAATATAAGAGATGTAAAACTCGAAGGGGTCCTTAAAAAAGACAAAACCTGTAAAAAACAAATTGGAAAATATCCCTACATCAATTAAAAAACCTATCATTAGATTATGTTTACTTCGCGCTCAAGTGTTACTCCAAATTTATCAAATACTTTTTGCATAACATAATCCGACAGGTCTAAAACATCTTTGCCGCCACAGTTATTTTTGTTAATCAAAACCAATGCTTGTTTAGAGTGAACGGCCGCGCCATTGTATTCATAACCCTTAAGGCCACATTGCTCAATTAACCAACCGGCTGCTAGTTTGAAGTTGCCATTTGGTAATGAGTATGACACAAGATCCTGAAAAATATTTTTTAACTCACTGTGTTTAATTTTTGAAATTTCAGGATTTTTAAAAAAACTTCCTGCGTTACCTGTTTCCTTTGGGTTTGGTAATTTGCTTTGGCGAATTGCAATAACCGCATTTGAAACATCTTTTACGGTGGGCGTTGATATTTTCATTGCCTCTAACTCTGAATTAATGGCGCCGTAAGAAGTATTTAGAGTTATTTTTTTAGATAAAATAAACGATACCGAGGTGATTAAATAATGATTTTTGTATTTAGTTTTAAAAACACTTTCGCGATATCCAAACTCACAATCCTCTTTTTTAAATACTCTTTTTTCTCCCGTATTTATGTTTAGGGCCTCCAATTCAAAAAAAACATCTTTTATTTCTACCCCATAAGCACCAATGTTTTGCATCGGACTTGCCCCTACACATCCAGGAATTAGTGATAGGTTTTCGAGGCCACAATAATTTCTTTCAATACACCAAAGTACAAATTCATGCCAACTCTCTCCTGCTGCCGCTTTTACAATTATTTTATCATCATCTTCTGTAACAACTGTAATGCCTTTTAAATTATTTTTAACTACTAAGCCACTAAAATTTTGTGTAAATAAAATATTACTTCCGCCACCAATAATTAATTTTTGATTTTTTTTATAAACTTCGGTTTTTAAGAGTTCTAAAAAATCATCAATTGAATTAATTTCTACAAAATAATCGCAGAAAGCATCCAAACCAAAGGTATTATGTGGTTTGAGGTTTATGTTTTCTAATATTTTCACCATACTTAAACAAAAATAACTAATAAATTAGGTGTAATATTTCTATCTTTAACCCAATATCAACAAAGTATTTGTTTACAACAAAAAAAATAGCAATAGTTAGTGTAATTAACGATCTGGTTACTGACAACAGGGTGAAAAAAACCTGCTTAACCCTCGCTGAATTCGGATTTGATGTTGTTTTGATCGGGAGAGAACTTCCAAATTCATTACCGTTTCAAAATTCCAAATTTAAGGTCATTCGCATGAAATTGTTTTTTTTGCAGGGACCACTTTTTTATTTCTTTTTTAATCTTAGGCTCTTCTTTAAACTTTTGTTTACTAAAGCTGATTTGCTTTATGCTAATGACCTTGATACCCTTTTACCTAATTATTTAATTTCAAGAATAAAATCTTTGCCTTTAATTTACGACAGCCACGAATTATTTTGCGAAGTGCCTGAATTATTAAATTCGCCAATTAAGCAAAAAATTTGGTTGGGAATTGAAAAACGAATTGTTCCGAAACTAAAAAATTGTATTACCGTTAATGACAGTATTGCTAAAATTTTTGAAGAAAAATATTCAGTAAAGTTTAACGTAGTAAGGAACATTTCTGATTACGATAGCAACTTTTGCGCTAAGGACAGAGAAGCTTTAAAACTGCCTTTAAATAAAAAAATTATTTTGCTGCAAGGTGCCGGCATAAATATAGACAGAGGCGCAGAAGAATTGATTGACGCTATGAAGTTTGTTGATAATGCCTTGTTATTAATAATTGGCAGCGGTGATGTGTGGAAAATATTGCAGCAAAAAGTACAAGACCAACACTTGACCGATAAAATAAAGCTTATAAATAAACTTCCTAAGGATGAGTTAATGCACTTTACATATAATGCCGATCTTGGATTGAGTTTAGATAAAAACACAAACCTTAATTACTATTATAGTTTGCCAAATAAAGTATTTGATTATATGCATGCAGGTGTTCCTATTTTAGCTACACGTTTGCCCGAGATCGAGAATTTAATAACACATTATAATGTTGGTGACTTTATAGAGAGCCACGACCCGGAAACCCTTGCATTAAAGATAAACGAAATGCTTTCATCACATAAATTACAAGAATATAAGCGAAATACAATTGCAGCTTCACATGAGCTAAATTGGTCAACCGAAAAAGTTAAACTAATTTCTATAATTGATCAGCTTGCATAAAGACGGACAAATACCCATTATTAATAACTTGCGTGGCATTGCAGCTTTATCCGTATGTTTATTTCATTTTATTTATTCAACCATTAATTATGTTAAAGATCAATTGGTTTTAGACATCGTTTATTACGGTCAATTTGGAGTCGCACTTTTTTTTGTAATATCAGGCATTGTAATCCCACTTTCTTTAATTCGATCGGATTATACTTGGAAGAATTGGCCTAGGTTTTTCATAAAGCGGGTAGTACGCATTGAACCCCCGTATTTGGTTGCACTTGCTTTGGCAATAGTAATTTTGTTAGGCAGAAAGTTAATTTTAAACGCGCCAAATGTTGATATAAGCGCTACTCAAGTTGCACTGCATCTTGGCTATTTAATCCCCTTTTTCGAAAAATATAGTTGGCTTAATAGTGTTTTTTGGACACTTGCCATAGAGTTTCAATATTATTTAGCGATCAGTTTATTGATTTTGTTAGTTACAAAAGGAAAAAACTTTGGTCGTTTAGCCTTTTATATAATCATGTTAATGGCCCCGTTTTATTTTACTGATACGAATTTTTTTCCTCCTTATTCCGCGCTGTTTTTGATGGGTATTTGCTGGAGTTTTTATTATCTTGAAAAAATAAGAACTACAGAATTTTTGATCGTTTTATTTCTTGCGTCACTTGTAGTTTATTTTAAATTGGGTCGTCTTGAGGCTGTCATAGGGGTATTAGCCGTTTTAGTTGTTCAGTTTTTAAATTCCTATTCATCAAAAACTTTAAATTTTTTTGGTAATATTTCGTATTCACTTTATCTCCTACATCCACTGGTTGGCGCTACAATAATCAATATTTTAAGTCATTCATTTTTTCTGTCATGGCAAAAACCGTTTGTAATATTAATTGGCTTGTTGGCAACCATAATTTCCTCTTATATCATGTATATTTTTATTGAAAAACCCACACAACTTTTATCTAAACGACTTACATATAAATAAAATACTTATTTTTATTAATTATAATTATGGAATTTTCGGCACAACAAATAGCGCAATTATTAAATGGAACGGTTGAAGGTGATGAAAACACCACGGTTAACAACCTTTCTAAAATTGAAGAAGGGACAAATAAAACTTTGTCTTTTTTAGCAAATCCTATTTATACTAATTTTATTTACACAACAGATGCAAGCATTGTAATTGTAAATAAAACGCTGGTATTAGACAAGCCAATTAAACCAACATGTACGCTTATTCGTGTTGATAATGCGTATGAATCATTTGCTAAATTATTGGAACTGTATACGCAAATAAAAGGCAATAAAGTTGGTATAGAACAACCTTCGTTTATTTCTGAAACTGCAAAGATGGGCACTGATTGTTATGTAGGCGCCTTTGCATACATTGGACAGAATGTTACGATAGGTAACAATGTAAAATTATATCCGCATATTTTTATTGGAGATAATTGTGTGATCGGTGATAATTCTACTTTGTTTTCGGGCGTGAAATTATATCACGAATGCAAGGTTGGTGCAAATTGCACTGTTCATGCCGGTACGGTAATTGGAAGTGATGGTTTTGGTTTTGCGCCAAATTCAGATGGCAACGCTTTTGCGAAAGTACCGCAAATTGGAAATGTAGTTATTGAGGATAATGTAGAGATAGGGTCTAACACCTCCATCGACAGAGCAACATTAGGTTCTACAATAATTCGTAAAGGAGTTAAATTAGACAATTTGGTTCAAATCGCTCATAATGTAGAAATCGGTGAGAATACTGTTATTGCCGGTTTATCGGGCATTGCAGGCTCAACAAAAGTTGGAAAAAATTGTATGATCGGTGCTCAGGTTGGTGTTGCAGGACATTTAAGAATTGCTAATGGGGTAAAGATTGCAGGACAGTCCGGAATCGGATCAAGCATAGAAAAAGAGAATGAAATTGTTCAAGGCTCGCCGGCCTTTAATATTGGCGAATACAAACGCAGTTATGTTTTATTCAGAAGCCTGCCAAAATTAAACGATAAAATAAACGACTTAACAAAAAAGGTAAATCCCAAATAAAATGAAGATAGATATTTTAGCAATAGGGGTTCATCCGGATGATGTAGAGTTAAGTTGCAGCGGAACAATTGCTAAACATATTGCGCTTGGAAAAACCGTTGGAATTTTAGACCTTACTCTTGGCGAGCTAGGCACTCGAGGAAATGCAGAGATAAGGACAAAAGAAGCAAACGCTGCTGCAAAAATTTTAGGCGTTGCTTTTAGAACCCAATTAAAATTTAAAGACGGTTTTTTTGAAAATAATGAAGCACACATAAAACAAATAATTGAAGTTATTCGTAAACATCAACCTGAAATTATTTTATGTAATGCTGTTAGCGATAGACATCCTGATCATGGAAGAGCGGCCAAATTAGCCTCTGAGGCTTGTTTTTACAGTGGTTTAATTAAGATTGAAACTAATGTTGACGGAAAAAAGCAAGAGGTCTGGAGACCAAAAGCTGTTTATCACTATATTCAGGATCATTATATCCATCCGGATTTTGTTATAGATATTAGTAATTTTATGGAAGTAAAGCACAGATCCATCATGGCTTATTCGTCACAGTTTTATGATCCAAATTCAGGCGAACCCGAAACGCCAATTTCAAGTAAAGCATTTATTGAAACCATAAACAGTAAAATGGCATTATGGGGTAGAGCAATTGGCGTACCTTATGCAGAGGGTTTTACAGTGGATCGTTATCCAGGTGTAAATAGTTTGTTTGATCTAAAGTAAAAACTCTTTAATATACCCACACACTTCGGGCACATGCTCTAAGTTTAAAGTATGACCGGCATTTGCGATCACTTTAAAATTAGAATTCTTAATGTGTTTATGAACTTCGTTTGCTAAATGCACGGGAAGTAATAGATCTTTTTCTCCTTGAATTATTAAAGTAGGAGCTGTTATTTTTTCGAGATTCGTTCTGTAATCTTTTCTTTCTTTCGTGGCCTGCATCAAATTAAAAATAGCCTGTTTGTTTTGCTGTGCATCCAAACGCGCTTCTTTCATCATTTGTATTGGAATTATTGGGTGTGAAAAATATTCCTCACTTAAAACACTTGGTAACATAATATCCAGCATTAAATTATACCCGCCAAACTCTAAGGCACGCCACCAGCTTAATTCAATTGCTTCGTAATATGGGGTTTTGTGAGCGAAAGTTGAAATAAGAATTAATTTATTTACAAAATTCGGATGGTTTACTGAAAAATTTTGTGCTACCATACTACCATACGATAAACCGATGATGGTTGCTTTATTTATTTTTTCTTGCTGTAAAACATGTTTAACGTCGTTAGCGTGTTGGTCAAAATCACGCCAATGCTCTGCCTTATCGCTTTGCCCCTGAAAAATAAAATCGAGTAAAATAATTTTATATTTTTCTTTAAAATAAGGTAAAACAAATAACCAAGAAATGGTTGACTGTGTTAAACCATTTAAAAACACAAGCGTTTCCTGCGATTCAGGATTGCCTTGAACTTCGTAGTAAATGTTTAGATCGTCTATTGTTTTACATTTCATTTTATATACTCTAAACTTACTTTGCTTTTTGTTATTCGTAATCTTGCTTTTTTGCCTAAGTAAAGCGCCATGTTTTTTTCAATATGTCCGGCCGGAAAATTAAAACAAACCGGGTAATTATATTCTTTAACCGCATCTAAAACAATTTCTTCCGCTGTTTTACCAAATGGAATAGCATTGTCTTTCATATCCGACATGCCGCCAACAATAAGGCCTTTAAGGTGTTTTAATTTTCCTGCACGCTTTAATTGAAGGATCATTCTGTCAACATGATATAGTTGTTCATCCAGATCTTCTAAAAACAAAATTTTATTTTTTGCTGAAATATCGTCAACGCTTCCACTTAATGCATAAAGCAATGATAAATTACCACCAACAATTTCTGCTTCTGCAATTCCGCTTCTGTTTAAAGGGTTATAGTCGATCTTGTAATTAACTTTTTGTCCAAATAATAATTGCTTAACCGATAAAGTGGCATCTTCGTTTTTTAAGAATTGAAAAGCCATTGTTCCGTGGATAGCAGCAATTTTTAAATGAACTAAGCGGCTGTGCAACACAGTTGTGTCGCTGTAACCAATTACCCACTTTGGATTTTTTATAAGTGGCTTAAAGTTTACTTTATCAACTACCCGCAATGTTCCATAACCACCACCACTGATCAAAATTGCTTTTGCGGTTTTATGGTCAATAGCCCATTGCAAGTCTGCAGCGCGCTCTTCATCTGTTCCTGCAAATTGATGATGTGTTTTAAAAGCGTTGGGCCCATGTTCTACTTTTAGACCCCAACTTTTTAAAATATCTATAGCCGGTTGAATTGCTTCTTTAGACCGAGCTCGCGCTGTAGCTATAATTACAATGGTATCGCCTTTTTTTAAATAAGAAGGAGTAACAGCCATTATATTATTTCTTTTTTTTCTTAACCGCTTTTGCTTTTTTTACCGGGGTTGATTTTTTCTTTTTTGGCGCAGCCGTTTTCTTACGCTTTTCAGCAACTTTTTTTAATAAGGCTTCGCGTTTTTCTTTTTTAGCAGCTTCTGCATTCGATTTCTTTTCTTGATACTCGATGTTGCTTAAGTTTTGCTTGTATTTTGGATGAATAGGCTCATTCTCAACTCTAACGTGATACCAGAATTGTCCGGTTTTAATGCGGTAGATCTGCATTTCTGAAACCCCGAATTTTTCTGCAATTTGTTTATACGAAAGTTTTCTTTTAGGATCCCAGATCATTTTCTTTAAGGTAACAATACTTTTTTCGTTAAAGATCTGCGAGTGCGCGCTTTTTACAATTGCTTTTTTCTTTCTCGATAAAATAGCATTTGGGCTAAAAGTAGTGTGTGCTCTATGTTCTGCTTGTGTTGCCCATTTTAAATTATCAACGTTGTCGTTTAAATAATTATGGTCTTTATGAATTACAAATTTATGTTTTGGCGATGGTTTTTTTAAAAAAGCTTTTGCTACTTCTTTGTAAAGGAAGATAGCTGCTGCTTTTCCGTCTTGCCTCACATTAAAGCGGTAACTACCGGCTGTGGGTTTAAAATTTCTTTTTTCTACCTTGCCACTATTGTCTAATAACACACCAAAATGGCCATGGTTTGAAATTACATAGGGTACCGAAGGCTTTTTGCCGTTTACGGTAATTGTTTTCCAAATTTCTTTTTTATTGCTCATTCGTAATTTATTTTAATAGTTATAGTTACTTTTGTATAAATATAATAATAAAATTGTTGATTTGCATCTTCAATAAAAAAAATTGAAAATGTATAACGGGTTGCACTTTAGGAGAATAAATAATGGAATCAAATTTTAAACGAACATTAGTTACTGCGGCATTGCCTTATGCAAATGGCCCGGTTCACATAGGACACTTAGCCGGTTGTTATTTGCCGGCAGATATTTATGTTAGGTACCTTAGAAGTATTGGTAGCGACGTTAAATTTATTTGCGGAAGCGATGAACACGGCGTGCCCATTACCATTAAAGCAAAAAAGGAACATACAACCCCGCAAGCAATAGTTGATAAATATCATAAGATAATGGGAGATTCTTTCCACGATTTTGGTATTTCTTTTGATGTGTATTCTCGCACTTCTTCAAAAACACATCATCAAACGGCATCCGATTTTTTTAAAGTCTTATACGATAAAGGGGTTTTTACCGAAGAAGTAACGGAGCAATATTATGACGAAACCGCTAAACAGTTTTTAGCCGACCGTTACATTGTTGGAACTTGTCCTAAATGCGCTAATCCTAATGCTTATGGCGACCAATGTGAAAAATGCGGGTCAACTCTCAATGCAACTGATTTGATCGACCCTAAGTCAACTCTATCCGGCAGCAAGCCTGTTTTAAAAGAAACAAAGAATTGGTTTTTGCCTTTAGATAAATTGCAGCCAAAAATAAAAGCCTATATCGAGCAACATAGCGATTGGAAAACCAATGTTTACGGCCAATGTAAAAGCTGGATGGATAGTGGCGATGGTTTACAACCAAGAGCTATGACCCGCGATCTGGATTGGGGAGTTCCGGTTCCTGTTAAAGGTGCAGAAGGGAAAGTGCTTTATGTATGGTTTGATGCACCAATAGGCTACATTTCTGCAACAAAAGAATTATTGCCGGACACTTGGGAAAACTATTGGAAAAAAGAAGACACGCGTTTGATACATTTTATTGGAAAAGATAATATTGTATTTCATTGTATTATTTTTCCTGCTATGTTAATGGAGCACGGCGAATTTATTTTACCGGATAATGTTCCTGCGAACGAATTTTTAAATTTAGAAGGTGATAAAATTTCTACCTCTCGTAATTGGGCTGTTTGGTTACATGAATATTTGCAAGACTTTAAAGGGATGCAAGATGTATTACGTTATACCTTATGCTCAAATGCTCCCGAAACAAAGGATAACGATTTTACCTGGAAAGATTTTCAAACAAAAAATAACAGCGAATTAGTTGCCATTTTTGGAAACTTTATAAATAGAACTTTAGTTTTAACTCATAAGTTTTATGAGGGAAAAGTACCGGAGGCAAAAACTTATAATAAAGAAGATCTTATAGTATTAGAAGAGTTAGCAAAAGCTCCTGCAAAAATTGCAAAGGCTATTGAGCAATTTAAATTTAGAGAAGCCATTAGCGAATGGATGAATGTAGCACGACTAGGAAATAAGTATTTAGCAGAAACAGAGCCTTGGAAATTAATTAAGACCGATGAGCAACGTGTTACTACCATTATGAACGTTGCGCTTCAAATATCGTGCAATTTAGCGATCTTAGCAGAACCGTTTTTGCCCTTCACTTCAAAAAAATTATTTGATCTTTTAAATATTAAATCGTTAAGATGGGCTGCTGCCAGCCAAACATCGAACATGGCGCATGGGCATATGATTAATAAAGACGAATTATTGTTTTCAAAAGTAGAAGATGCGGATGTACAAATTCAGTTAGATCGATTACAAAAAAGCAAAGAAGATAATTTGGCAAGTGCCGGTCCGGTTGCATTTAAACCCGAAACTACATTTGATGATTTTTCTAAAATGGATATTAGAACAGCAACCATTGTTGCAGCAGAAGCGGTTCCAAAAACAGATAAATTATTAAAATTAACTGTTGATACAGGATTAGATACTCGCACAGTAGTTAGTGGTATAGCAGCTTATTTTAAACCCGAGGAAATTATCGGACAAAAAGTTTCGTTATTGGTAAACTTAGCGCCACGTAAAATTAAAGGCATTGAAAGCCAAGGAATGATATTAATGGCAGAAAACGCTAAAGGCGAATTAAGTTTTGTTACATCAACTAATACAGATATTGAAAATGGCTCGGTTATTAAATAACAAAATAATTTTACTTTTTATTTTTATAATAGGTTTTGTTGGTGTTAAGGCGCAACAAGACGAAGAAATATTTCGACCTAAAGATTATAAGAGTCGTGAGCAATTTGAAAAATTCAGAAAAAGAAGGATGATTATTTCTGCCTGGCAGATTAATGAGTTAAAAGAAGGTGCTTTAGTTGTAAAACTGAAAACTAATACTAATCAAATTAATGCTTTTAATAAACACGGCGAGCCGGATAAGGCAATAGAAAAAACAATTGAAACATACATTATAAATAAAAATATAATGCTGGCCTATTTGGATAATTATAAATTCTCTAAAATTTATTTTATTTATAGTAATAGCAACGATAGTTTACTTAAAGGGTTAAGAAGCGGAATTTTTTTGGACACCAACCTTAAAGTAGATCCAACTATTGTAATGAATGAAAAATTTTATCTGGTGGCAGAAAAAGATTTTAATTACAATTCATCCATCGGTTTTGTGAAAGAAGATTCTGCCAGATTCGTTTCTGAAAAAGGAAACCCAAGTGGAGGAGAGTTTGATATTGTTGTTAAAAATAAATACGGGCATCAACTAAAACGGCCTTTCCCATACCTAGGCCTATTTGGAAAAAAGATAATTAGTTATGTGGGCGCTATTCCAATGTATTATAAATATGAGGCTAACACTATTACCTACACAATTGATAAAAAGCAAATGTATGATCGGGATCAAACCCCAAATAAAAATTTTAAAAAGCCATTGCCGGGATATAAAACCATGATGTTGCATAAAGGAGAAGTATATGAAACAATAAGTTACGGAGTAGAGCGTTTTGACGAAAATTTAAATGAATTTTATAAAGAATCTCCAAAACCCGACCTCAAGAAAATAGACCCAGCTATTTTGCCGTTTTTGTATTAGAATTTCTACCACTTATTCCGGATCTGGAGCAAACCACTCAAAATCTAGACCAGTTATAAGATTTAACACCGACGATTTGCCATACTCTTTTTTATTTTCTAACTTCATTTAAATATATGTTATGAAGAAATTAATTTTTTTGGCTGTTTGCGTGTTTGCATCACCTGTTGTTTTTTCTCAAACAGACTCTTTGTTTTTAAACAAAAACAAAAAAGTGGCTTGTAAAATAATCGAAATAAATGAGTCTGAGATAAAATATCGAGTTGCAGAAAACCTTGATGGACCTATTTATATTATTGATAAATCAACGGTTACAAGCTATAAATTATCTAGTGGATTTACTGAGCGTTTCTTGCCCGATGAACTCTCCCTTGAGCATGAGCATAAAGAAATATTAGGCAATCGACAAGTAATAAAACTTAGCCCTTTTTCATTTGTATTTAACCATATTTCATTATCTTATGAGAGCGTAATTAAGGTGGGGATGAATTTGGATATCGAAGCTGGATATATTAATTCTGAAATGAATCCTGATGTTTCTAATTTGTTCCAAAACGGATTGAACAATAGCCTTCATAATTCGGGGGCATATTTTAAACCCGGCATAAAATTCTTTTTAGGAGAAGATTTTTCGATCAAAGGATTAAAATATGCGCATCCATTAAAAGGGCGTTATATAAAATTAGATCTGGCCGTGTCTTATATTAACTTTCAAGATTTAAGTATGGTTCACTATGGGGGATATAATACGGGTGTATCGGTTACACAAACAGTGTATACAAATATGAGTACGACTGCTTATGGTGGCTTTGTGAATTATGGTCGTCAATTTATTTTAGGCAACGTTCTTACATTAGATTATTATGTTGGGGCCGGATTTACAGGGCAATCTACAAGTTATTCAAATCCAAATTTTTTCACCAACCCTTTTCCAAATACGCCTACTAATTATTATTATATCAACGAAAGAAATTATACATCCAATTATCATGGTTTTTTAAGAGTTCCTAGACTGGGCCTATCTTTTACTGCGGGCTTCAGAATAGGATATATTATCCCACATAAAGATACCAGGAAAAAGCCAGGTGTGACAAACTAGCAAACACTAGAAACTAAAAAAGCCAATTGTAATTTTACAATTGGCTTTTTTAGTTTAGGCATCAGTAAATTATTTCATAATTACCAGCTCATCAATAATGTTTTTTGCGCCACCTAATTTGTCTATTACAAATAATACAAATCTAACGTCAACACAAATGGTGCGGTTTAAATTTTTATCAAAAGCAATTTTGTGGCTCAACGCCTCATAGTTACCATCAAATGCCAAACCAATCAGTTCCCCTTTGGCATTTATAACCGGAGAGCCGGAGTTGCCACCTGTAATGTCGTCTGTAGTAATAAAAGAAACTACAATATCGTTAGTAGCTTTATCTATGTATTGGCCGTAATCTTTATTTTTAATTAGCTCAATCAATTTATCCGGCGCATCAAATTCATAATCTCCCGGCTTATATTTTTCCATTACACCTTTTAAGGTACAAACGTAATTATAGTTAACGCCGTCTTTTGGTGAGTATGATTTTACATTACCATAAGAAACGCGCATTGTTTGATTAGCATCAGGGTAAAACTCCTGACCTTTTTTCATTTCTAAAACACCTTTTAAATATTTTTTATTTAAACTGTAAGTAGTACCGGTAAATTCTGTAAAATATTTTCCGTAATTAGTATTAAAATTATCTAAAAACTGAATTGCTGTTTTATATGCAAGATCTTTGTGAAGGGTTGCTGTATCAGGCTTTGCAATAAAGGCATCCCACTTATCTTTATTAAGCATCATGGTGTTTTCAAATACTTGTTTAGCGAATTTTTCGTAGGTTTCATCTTTGTCTAATGATCCATATCCATTTTTAAGCATGGTATAAAAATTTTCAGGTCTTTGACTTGCATCAATATCTGTGTAAAATAGTTTAGTTACAATAGCTAAAATATTTCTATCAGAAACTATGTTTTCGCCTTTTATAAATCTGTCTTGCGAAGCTTTTAAGCCGGCAACAATTTTTGTTACATTTTCAGGTCTTACAGGCGATTCGGATAACGCCGCATCCAGTGCTTTTAAACTTCCTGCAAAGGCCAACAATGGCGAGCCCATAATTCCTTCTGTAATATATACTCTGTGTTTTGCATATGGTCTCCAGTTATCGTATGCGCTTTTTATATTTACAAATAAATTATCATACTCGGGTTTACCTTTAGCCCATGCTTCAAAAGCAGCTTCATCTTTTTGTTTTTGACCAATTACGTTATACTTAACTAATTGTTTTGTTTCGCCATCAAAAAACTTCCAATAGTTTGCTACCTGTGCATAATAACTTGCTAATTGAATTTTATTTGCAGGGTCCTTTAACATTTCGGTCATCATTAATTTTAAGCGCGCGTCACGTAAGCTCACAGTAAAAGGATTTTCGATATCGATCTTTAATTTAACGCCATAAGAAGTCTCGTACCTATTTGTTCCACCGGGGTAACCATAGATCATTGAAAAATCGCCGTCTTTTAAACCTTTAATAGAAACGGGTAAAAAGTGTTTTGGAACGTAAGGAACATTGTCTGCGCTGTAATCTGCAGGCTTGCCATCTTTACTCATATAAACGCGAAAGATAGAGAAATCGCCAGTGTGGCGAGGCCACTCCCAGTTGTCTGTGTCTCCGCCAAATTTTCCAATACTTTCAGGTGGCGTTCCAACTAAGCGCACATCGGTATATCTTTGGTAAGTAAATTGTAGGAATTGATTGCCTTTAAAAAAGCTGCTGATTCTAATTTCATACCCGGTTCCTTCTGAAGCTTTAGTCGACATTGCCGATAAAATTCCCGGTAATTTTGATGCCAATTCTTTTGCAGGAACATCTTTTATCTTTTCATTTACAGCATCTGTAACGTCTGCAATGCTTATTAAAAATTGAACGCTTAAGCCAGGGCTTGCAATTTCTTCTTGTTTTGATTTAGCCCAGAACCCATCTTTTAAGTAATTATGTGCTACTGAGCTTGCCGCTGCAATACTGCCATAACCACAGTGGTGGTTTGTAAATACTAATCCTTCTTTACTTACTATTTCTGCAGTACAACCCCCGCCAAATAATACAATAGCGTCTTTAATACTGTTTTTATTAGCGCTATATAATTGTTCTTTAGTTAATTTCAGACCTTTTTTAACCATATCGGCATACGTTTTTTCGCCAATAAGTTGAACCAGCCACATACCTTCATCGGCTTTTACAGAAACAAAGCTTAGGGTAATAAATAGAATAGAAAATAGTTTTTTCATAGGATTTTTAAATAGGACACAAAATTAACAATGATCCTGATATGAAGGTAATTTTTAGATGAATGGCTTAATATTTAGATGGTTTAGGCGATATTTTCTATAAAGGATTTATTTTATATGTTTAATTAAAATATTGGCATCGAAAACACATAAAAAGTGAAGGTTATTTGATCGAAAATGTCTGAGATTAATTCCTTAATTTTAGCTGAACTAATAGAATTATGTCCTGCAAAAACCATCTTTTTTATATATTTATTTTTTTCTTTGGTTTTTTTACTGCTTTTGGTCAAGACCTTATAATTCAGAAAACGGGAACCAAAATTTATTGTAAAATTGTTAGCGAAGATAGTGCATTAATTTATTACAAATTACCTAGCCAAAACATGCAATTTCAAATAAGAAAAATGCAAGTTGAAAAATACTATGTTTCAAATAAAGTTAACCAAAAAAAAGATGACAAAGAGACCAAAAGCGGTGAATTACTATTTCTAAATTTTTATGGTGGTTATGCAAATGCAATGAATGAATTTGCGAGCAAAGATCTTACTAAAGAAACATCTGGATTGGCAAATGACGGAAGTCTTTTTCGAACATCTTTGGTTTTAAACCTTTCAGAAAACTTTGGTTTCACGGGTTCATATATTTATCAAACTCATAGTTTTGAAGACAAATTATTGCGCGATGAATTGAATCTCTATTATTCAAGTACTTCATTTACTTCTCGGAGTACAAAATGGAAAATTCATGGTTTTTTTGGAGGGTTGCATCTGAGTTTTCCGATAAAAAGAATTGAGCATTTTTCTATTTGTTTTGAAACTTCGTTTGGTTTGCCAAAACTAGTTTCCCCTGACGTGGAAACTTCAGGAAGCCCTTTTGGACAAAAAGTGACCGTTACTCAATACTCTTCTGTTACTAAAGCAATTGCTTTTCTTGGAGGGGTAGGCTTAAATTATAAACTGGCAAAAAACCTGGCGCTTAATTTTAATGTTAGTCATTTTAGGTCAAAGGCAGAATTTTCACATATTCTAACAAGATCTACAAATGGTTATCAATCTTATAGTGATTACGAACAAAAAATAAGCTCATTAAATATCGAAGCCGGGTTGAGATTTATAATTTATCAGAAGGGGTATTAATAATAGCCGTCTATTTAAATCAGAAATTAACAAGAGTTGAGTAAAAAGAACTGTTGGCAAATTAGGTTTAATAAGTAAATCTTTAAATAATCCATCCAAATTCTTTTTAAGTTTAATTAAAGCAAAAAAAGTGACCTCGAAGGGAGTCGAACCCATAACCTTCGGCTCCGGAAACCGACACTCTATCCAGTTGAGCTACGAGGCCAAATAGAATTACAAATATAGCACCATATTTTATGGTTTTTGATATAATATTGTTGTAATTTTAGCGTTATATAGGTGTTTTTAGACCATAACTTAATAATGATTCGACTTTTTTTAATCTTTTTTTTCTTTGCGACTTTTTTTTCATTTTCGCAAGTTGGCCCTCGCTCTTGGCAAGACCATTTGGGATTAAATAATTGTAATTCTATTACAAAATTTAACGGAAAAATTTATGCATCAAATTATAATGGAATAGTAAAAGTTAATGAAGATGATTTTAGTGTAGAAAGATTAAATAAAATTAACGGATTGAACGATGTTGGCATTCGTTTACTTAGAGTTAATCCATATAACAATAAACTTTTGGTAATTTACGAAAACAGTAATATTGATGTTATAAGTTCAAATGATGATATTAAAAATTATTCTGAAATAAAGTCAAAGATATTAAGTGGAAAAAAAATCATTAATGAAGTAACTTTTAAAGGACAGTTTGCATATTTAGCGTGTGGTTTTGGGATAATTGTTTTTGATACCGAAAAATTAGAGGTTAAAGAAACTTTTATTATCGGACCAAACGGCACCAACATAGAAGTTTACCAACTGGCATTGAACGACTCTCTTATTTTTGCTGCTACTCCGAACGGGTTGTATAGGTCAAATTATAAAACCAAGATCTTAAATAATTTTAATAATTGGTCATTGGTACCATCTTCAGATATTCCGGCCGGTGCAGTTTGTGGGGTAGTTAATGCAAAAGGAAAAATTGTTGCCGCCTATTCACCATCAAAACTTAATCAAGATAGTTTATTAAAAGATAAGTTTTATGTTTTAAATAATAATGCTTGGTCTAAGCTATTTACCACATTTGACCCAACTACTATAAAAAAACTAACCTATGTAGACAATAATTATTTTTCTTTGATAGACCAATTTGGTGTTTTGGTTTTAGACGTGAATGATTTGTTATTTAAACAGCGTTTTACTTCTGCCAACGGCGCTCCTAATTTTAACGCTCAAGACACTTATTTTGGTTCAAATAATGGCAGTTATTCCTATTGGGTTGCAGATCAATTTAACGGCGCCTTTCAATCTTATGGGCCCAATCCTTATTATTCTCAACAAGTTGTTAAGTTAGGCGGCACTTATAGTAGTTTGATAAGTAACATAGATATTTTTGAAGGTGAGGTTGCCACTTCTCCCTCAGCACCCGATCAAGGCGGAGGAACCAAATATGTTAGAGAAGGAATAAATTTATTTGAAAACAACGATTGGACTTACCTAAAATCAAAAGAGTTTAATAATAATGAAATTTATGATATTAATTTTGTTTATTATGACAGAAAAGATAGGAGCAGGGTTTATGCAAGTTCATGGTGGGCGGGTTTGTTAGAGTATAAGGATAAACAACTTGTGGCCATATATAACGCATCAAATTCTGCAATGCCCGAATTATATCCTGGCGCCACCCGTTGCAGCGGCATGTGTATGGATAATGACGGTAACTTATGGTTTGCGAACAGCGACTCAAAAAACTATGTAACCGTTAAAAAGAAAAACGGATCCTTTCAATCGTTTACATTTGACGTGGGAAGATTTACTCGTAAGGTTTTTGTAGATAAAAATAATTACATCTGGGCGCTTCATGAGAGACAAGCCGGTATAACCGTTTTTAAACATAATAATTTTTCAACGCCGGTGCAAAATGTAAATTACAAAGTGCTAACAAAAGATGTTGGGTTTGGTAATTTGGGATCTAATTCTATTTACTCAATTGCAGAAGATAAGGACGGAAAAATTTGGATCGGAACAGATGCAGGAGTTCGCGTGTTTTATAACTCAACATCCATTTTTAGCAATTCTAATTTTGATGCACAACCAATAAAAATTGTTCAAGATGGAAATGTGGAATTATTATTGGAAAAAGATGTTGTTACCTCAATAGTTGTTGATGGAGCAAATAATAAATGGGTGGGCACGCTTGATGGAGGGATTTATTGTTTTAGCCCCGATGGCTTGCAGCAAATTTATCACTTCACAAAAGATAACAGTCCTTTGTATTCAAACACTATTGTGGATATTAATTATGAAAAAGTGAGCGGTGATATTTATATTGGAACCGACCTTGGCTTACAATCCTTTAGAAGTGTAATTATTGAAGGAGAAGATAAATATAGTAATGTATATGCTTATCCAAATCCGGTAAAACCAAATTACCAAGGCACTGTTTTTGTAAGAGGGTTAATAGATAATTCAGTAGTTAAAATTGTAGATGAGTCAGGTAATTTAGTTTGGGAAACTAAATCTCAAGGTGGGCAGATAGAATGGCCATTAAAAAATCTTTCAAGTAATCGGGTTTCTTCAGGTGTTTATATTGTGTATGCCACAACAACAAACGGCGAACAACGAGCTGTTTCAAAAGTTCTTGTTATCAATTAATGCGTGTTTCGGATAAAGCCATTGTTTTACAAGCAATAAAACATGGCGACAAAAAGTTTATTTTAAAACTGTATACGCACAACAACGGTCTGGTTACAGCTTCTGTAGCTTTAAACAAAAACATTCGGTCAAGCAATATTTTTCCTTTAAGTTTAATTAATGTAGAGCTAGTTTTAAAACAAAATAAAGATGTTCATCAAGTTACTGAGATATCCAGCTATTACATATTATCAAACATTTCTGGCTCTTTATCAAAGTTAAGTATAGCACAATTTTTAAACGAAATTTTAATTAAATCAATTAAAGAAAGTGCCACTAACCAACATTTGTTTGAATTTATCGAGTCTTGTTTAATTTATTTGAATGACACCGAAACAGAATTTGTGAATTTGCATTTGTATTTTTTATTAGAGTTAACAAAGTATTTTGGTGTTGAGCCTCAAAATAATTATTCAATACAAACCCCCTTTTTTGATTGTCGAGATGGCCAGTTCTCCAATATGGCTTTAGCCTTCCCTTTGGGTTTAGGAAAAGAAGACTCACTTTTATTTTCGCAATTTTTAAAAGTAAATGCTTTAAAAACAAATTTATCAAACCATCAACGACAAACGATTTTAGAAATTTTGTTAGCATATTATCGTTTACACTTTCCCGGTTTTAATACAATAAAGAGTTTAGATGTTTTAAAAGAAATAATTGCCGGTTAAAAATCTCTGTAATTATTCCAGAAACTGGTTTTAAATCCAAGATAGAAGAAAGGGTTTTGCAAAACGTATCCTAAGTCATTTTTTTCTGAGCGTTGAATATAGCCTAACTCTAAGCGCATATTCATTTTTGGAATAAGATAGTACGAGAGTTTAATACTACTTTGTAAAATATTAGTTTTGATACCTTGCGTTGTTTTGTGTCCATATTCGTATGGACGAGTAGTATAACTCAAATAAATATTTTGCCCTAAATTTGATTTTCCATTTAAAGAATCTTTCCCAACGGTTGCATACATTGTTTGCCAGTTAACCTCCCAATTGTTTTTTCTGTAAGATAGAAAACCTAAAAACTCTTTAAAATTTGCACCTAAGGGGTGTGCTAAAGGCATTCCGTAATGCCCGTAGTTCTGTTCAATAACACCGTGAGAGTATGTGTAAGGCCTAACTTGATTATATTCTAGTTGTAAACTTAATCCTTTAATACCGCCCACATTAATATATTTTAAACCCAATTGCCACGCCTGTTTATTTGCCCACCAACCTCTGCGAGCTCTTATTTCTTTCAGAAAAAACTCATCTAAACCTAATTGTCCATAAAGTTTTAGTCGGTTAAATAATTTATAATTTACATTTAATCCTATAAGGGCATTGTCAGGCGAGCCAACAGAATATTCCTGAGGCCTGAAAAAAATAATTGGGTTTAGATAATTTACTTCAAAGCTTCGTGTCTGGTTAGTATCAGTTCCTTTAAAGATAATATTCTCAAATAAGCCAATGTTTAGCTCCTTGGTTATATTGTAGCTTAAATAATGAAATACCCCGAATTTATTTTTGAAATTTTTTTGTATGCCATTTGCCTGAGTCACATCGTTCATCCAAGTATACCATACGTTGTACTGCAAGCGCCAAATATTAGTGTTAATCTTAAAAAAAGGGTAAGCGGGCGCATTATCGCTTAACAATAAACTTCTGTAACCATCGCCAATAAAATGCTTATCGCGTCCTAATTGAAAATTAAAAATTTTATTGTTGTTGGGTGAATAAGAAACATAACCCGTGTAATCCATAAATGAGTAACCGCTTTTATTGTTTCCGTATGCCTGCCCATAGGTTGGCATTATTTTTTGGTTGGATAATAATGTATCCATATAAAACGGTAAAATACTTTTTCCGCCAACAATGGTTCCTGCAAAAGTAAAATCGTTATTGATGTTTACCTTTAAATGAGTGCCGCCAACAAAATCGGTTATAAGTTTTTGAGCCAGGCCATCGTATCCTGTCTCTGCGTCAAGAATTGGATGAAGCTGTATATTATACCAATTTCTTTTTTCGGGTTTTTCATTAAGTGTTTTACTTAAAAAGAAATTTTTAAAACCATAGTGTTTAAACGGAACAGTTGAGTCGTTTGCTTCAGAAAAAGTACTGCTTAAATAAGGTTTAAACGAAGAGTGAAAGGTTAAATTAGGCTTCGAAATATTCCAATAATCAAATGCAGCGTCTGTGTTACTTGAAATAAATGCGTTACGCGCCTTTTGATCGTATTGCCCAAAAGAACAATTATAGAAGGCAATGGTAAGTAATAACGCAATTATTTTTTTCATTTTATTATGTAAAAATAAGCAAAAACAAATACTGTAAGGGTTTATAAATAAAAAAACCGTTTCAGGTTAACTGAAACGGTTTTTTTTAAATTAAAAATGATTAAGCTGTTTTCATATCGCTTAAAACTTGATTCATTGCTCTAACAGCGTCAGCGCTTTTGTTAAACAACGCTTGTTCTTCAGCATTTAATTTATAATCTACAATTTTCTCCCATCCGTTTTTTCCGATAATTACCGGAACACCTAAACAAATATCTTTTTGTCCGTATTCGCCATCTAAAGCAACGCAACAAGGGAATAATTTTTTCTGATCGTTAATGATACTGTTAACTAATGCGGCAACCGCCGCTCCTGGTGCATACCAAGCACTTGTTCCTAACATTCCTGTTAATGTTGCGCCACCAACCATTGTATCGGCAGAAACTTTTTTAAGCGCCTCAGCATCTAAAAATTGAGAAACCGGAACACCTGTATAAGAAGCTAAACGAGTTAACGGAATCATTGTTGTGTCGCCGTGTCCGCCAATAACAACACCGCTAATATCACTAGCAGGAGCGTTTAGGGCGGCAGATAAATAACACTTAAAACGAGCGCTATCTAAGATCCCACCCATTCCAATAATTCTATTTTTAGGCAATTTACTTTCTTTTAATGCTAAGTAAGTCATTGTATCCATTGGGTTACTTACTACAATAATTATTGCTTCCGGAGAATGTTTTAAAACATTTTCTGTAACCGTTTTTACAATTCCTGCATTAATACCAATTAATTCTTCACGGGTCATTCCGGGTTTACGAGGAATACCGCTTGTAATTACAACCACTTTACTGTTTGCAGTTTTAGCATAATCGTTTGTGCTTCCACTAATGCGAGTATTAAAGCCATTAAGCGTTGCTGTTTGCATAAGGTCTAATGCTTTTCCTTCAGCAAAATTTTCTTTAATATCTAAAATAACTACTTCGCTTGCAATGCGATTAAGAGCGATGTATTCTGCACATGTTGCTCCAACGTTTCCTGCACCTATAACGGATACTTTCATGGTTTTGATTTTTAAAATTTAGGTAAATTTAAAGGATTTAAATACACTATACTAGGGTGTTGATAATTTTTATTTGTGAGCTAAAAACAGCCCTTAGCTTTTAATTTTTGAGGCAATATTTAATAACTTTCCTTCTTCAAAATAATTTGCCATTATTTGCAAGCCCATTGGTAAGCCATTGCTATGAATTCCGCAAGGCACTGATATAGCAGGCACTCCGGCAATATTTGCTTGCACAGTAAAAATATCCTCTAAGTACATTTTAATCGGATCGGCACTGTTTTTTCCAAACTCAAAAGCTGTACCGGGAGTAGATGGGGTTAAAATAAAATCGAAATTGTTTAATATCTCTTTTGTTTTTTCCTGAATAACCCTGCGTACTTTTTGCCCTTTGCTATAATATGCATCGTAATAACCGGCACTTAAAACAAAAGTTCCCAACATTATACGACGTTTTACTTCCTTACCAAAACCTTCGCTTCTGGATTTTTTGTAGGTGCTTTCAAGGTCTGTGGCGTTTTTTGTTCTGTAGCCGTAATGTATTCCGTCAAAGCGCGAAAGGTTAGAAGATGCTTCTGCCGTTGTTAATACATAGTAAGTTGGCACTAAAAATTCTAAATAAGGAAAATCAACTGCCTCAACAACATGACCATTGTTTTTTAACCATTCTATTTGTTTTAAAACAGCTTGTTTTACTTCTGGATCTAAACCTTCTGCCTCAACGCACTCCTTTAAATAAGCAAATTTAAATTTTTTATCTGCAGTTAATTCATTACTGTAATTTTCAACTTTTTGAGATGAAGAAGTGTTATCGTTTTTGTCTGAACCGCTGATAATTTCCAATACTAAAGCGCAATCTTCAACAGATTTAGTTATTGGTCCAATTTGATCAAAGGAAGATGCATAAGCAATCAACCCAAAACGTGAAACTCTTCCGTAAGTTGGTTTAAGACCCACAGTACCCGTAAACGAAGCGGGTTGGCGAATAGAGCCTCCTGTATCAGAACCTAATGTAACATGACATAAATTTGCGGCTACAGCAACTGCCGATCCGCCAGATGATCCGCCAGGAACGTATTTTTCGTTAAGTGGATTTAATACATTTCCGAAAGCAGAATTTTCATTACTGCTTCCCATCGCAAATTCGTCACAATTTAAGCGCCCAATTATAATGGCATCTTCGGCTAATAGTTTTTCTACAACTGTTGCTGAATATAATGATTCAAAACCCTCCAATATTTTTGATGACGCAGAAACTTTATGGCCTTTGTAACAGATATTGTCTTTTAAACCAACAATAACTCCTGCTAATTTGCCGGCAGTTCCGGCTTTTATTTTTTCATCTGTTTTTTTCGCTAATTCTTTTGCCGAATCTTCAAACACCTCTAAAAAAGCGTTTAATTGTTTTTTTTGAGAAATTAATGAAATAGCCTCTTCCACTAAAGATGTACAATTAGTTTTACCTGTCTTTAGATCAGCTTGTAATGTTTTTATGTTTGAGAATGAATACACTTAGTTTGGTTTTTAAAAACAACAAAAGCGTTACTCTTTATTGAATAACGCTTTAAATCTACAAATAAATAAATTATTTATTCTCTATTTCAGAGCTATCAGGAGTGCCTTTACTAGCATCTTTAAAATCTTTTATTCCTTTTCCAAGACCCTTCATTAATTCCGGAATCTTTTTACCTCCAAACATTAATAAAACAATTACTAAAATGATAATGATCTCGGGTGCGCCTAAGCCGCCTAAAATACCTAAAATGAATACTGGTGTCATATTTTATATTATTGACTACAAAGGTATTAAATATTGCATTAAATACCAAAATTAACCGTGATTTACCTTAATTTAGAAAAAAAGGCTAGGGTATTTGTTAATTTTTCAAACAAACTCTTCTTTAAATGGTTTTAATTACGGTCTTAACGGCAATCTACTTTAAATTATATATCTTAAATTTATACCGGAACAAAATAAGAATGAATATGAAAAAAATAATCTTTTCAATACTTTGTATATTATCAATAAAAATTTCTTTAGCCCAAAAGTGGACTGAAATGATGCGCGATTCTAACGCAAACTATTATGATATCGTGAAAGAATTTGATAGTTATTGGAAAGATAAATCCTACGAAAGAGGAAAGGGTTATAAAGCTTTCAAAAGATGGCAGTGGTTTGTTGAACCTCGCGTTTATCCCTCCGGAAACATGAAGTTTGCGGCTAGAGGATATGCTTTTGAGCAATATCAAAAGCATTTAATTGAAACTGCAAATTTAAAATTAACAAACAGCGCTGCACTTACTGCAACAACTGCTAATTGGTCACCACTAGGCCCCTTTGGTTCGCCGGCAAATGGCGATGCAGGAAGGGTACAAACTATTATATTAAAGCCGGGAGATCCTAATACAATTTATGTTGGAACCGCTGCCGGAGGTTTTTGGATGAGTAATAATGGCGGCACAAGTTATACAACAACTACCGATCAATTTGGATCTTGCGGAATTTCTGATATCGCTGTAAATCCATTAAACACAAACATTATTTATGTTTCAACGGGCGATAAAGATGCGGGAGACACGCACTCTACAGGTGTTTTGAAGTCAACCGATGGAGGGCAAACATGGACCCAAACAGGCTTATTATGGCAAACCTCTCAACAACGACGTATTTACCGTGTATTGATAAACCCAATAAACCCAAACACATTAATAATTGCAACAAACGTTGGCGCATATAGATCTTTAGACGCAGGAAACACATGGAGTTTAGTAGCTACTTCCGGATATGTTGATGCAGAATATCGTCCCGGAGACACAACAACCGTTTACCTTGTTACCAATGGTAGCTTTGCGCGTTCAACCAACGGTGGAGCGTCGTTTACAAATATTTCAATTGCCGGTTCTTTATCGAGTACACGCCTTTCATTAGCAGTTACTCCGGCAAACAATAATTATGTTTATATAATGGTGGGCGCCACCAATAATGGTTTTGGTGGATTATACCGATCTACAAACACAGGCTCTTCCTGGACACTCATGAGTTCAAGTCCAAACGTTATGGGTTGGGATCCTAACGGAAACGATGCCGGCGGCCAAGCATGGTATGATATTGCCATAGACGCTTCGCCTACAAACGCTAATGAAATCATAGTTGGCGGAGTAAATAGCTGGAAATCCACAAACGGAGGAGCTACCTGGACCTTAAACAGCCATTGGTACGGAGGTGGCGGAAAACCATACGTGCATGCTGATTTACATTGGGTTTTATATACATCCGGAACTACTTGCTACCTGGGTACAGATGGAGGAGTTGCGCGAACAACAAACAGCGGCTTAACATGGACTACCATAAACGGAAACATGAATATTGCTCAAATTTACAAGATGAGCCAATCTTCCAGCGTATCAACAAAAATTATTACGGGTCATCAAGATAACGGCACTAATTATATGAATGGTGCAGCTTGGAGCCAAATTTACGGGGGTGACGGAATGGACTGCTTTATAGATTGGAGTAATCATAATACAATGGTAGCCTCTTATCAAAATGGGCAGTTTGCAAGGTCTACAAACGGCGGGGCTTCTTTTGTTGGAATTACAAACGGACTAACCGGCACACCTGCTTGGGTAGCACCAATTGTTCAAGATCCGGTTAGCCCAAACACCTATTATTGCGGCTACCAAAATGTTTTTAAATCTACCAATCAAGGTTCTACATGGACCCAGTTAGGAAATATTGGGGCGGTTTTAGATGAGATTAAAGTTTCACCTTCAAATCCAAATATAATTTACGCTACATCTGTAACGGGAATTTGGAGAAGCATCAACGGAGGTGCAAATTGGTTAAATATTAATGGCTCTCTGCCAATAGGGGCTGCTCAAATTACCGATATGACAATGGATAATTTAAATCCTAACCAGATTTATGTAACATTATCCGGTTATTCTTCAGGAAACAAAGTTTATAGGTCAAATAACGGTGGAGCAACCTGGACAAATTATTCAACCGGCTTACCAAATATTCCAACTAATTGTATCGTTTATACAAATAACTCTCCACAAGCAATTTATGTTGGAACCGACATGGGTGTTTATTACCGCGAGGCCAGCATGACAAGCTGGACTCCATATATGAGCGGTCTTCCAAACATTGTTGTTCAAGATATGGAAATTTTTTATCCAACCAGAAAATTAAGGGCGGCAACTTATGCACGTGGAGTTTGGGAAACAGATCTCTATAGTAACCCAACTGCCCCTCCGGTTGCGGCATTTACTAGCTTTTTCACGCCGGGCTGTGTAAACACACCATTACAATTTAATGATGTTTCTGCCAACACTCCAACAGCCTGGAATTGGGCATTTCCCGGAGGAACCCCTGCCGGGTCTTCGGCTCAAAACCCAACTGTAACTTATGCGGCTAGTGGAGTTTATAATGTAACTTTAACCACAGTAAACGGTAATGGACCAAGCACGCCATATGTTGGCACAATTAATATTGTAAATGCACCTACAGTTACTCCTGTAACCGCTTCTATTTGTGAAAATCAAACAGGAAACATTAGTGTAAATACAAATGGAAATATAGTTAATTGGGATACAGGACAACAAGGGATTTCCATAAGTGTTTCCAGCTCTGTAAATACGGTTTATAATTATACAGTGTCGTTAGGGGCTTGTAATACTGCAGGTAGCTCAACTTTATTTGTAAATCCGGCTCCTCAAACACCAACCGTAATTCAAATGTCAGGATATTTGGCCACCTATATAATCGCCAATAGTTTTCAATGGTATTTGAATGGAAGTCCGATTCCTGGAGCTACTTTAAACACATATGTTCCAACGGTTGATGGATATTATAGTGTATGGGCAGCGAATGGAAATTGTATGACTTCGTCGCAATCCCTTTTGATATCAGTTTTAGGCCTAAAAGAATTTACCTCTGTTTTCTCAAACATAACAATTGGACCAAATCCAACAAAGGACGAATTGTACTTAACTTTTGAAAATTCGATAAATGAAGAAATCAGCTACGAAATCCAAAATAATTTAGGTCAAAAAATTGTTTCTTCAAGCATAAAACCTACTAGTGGCAATAAAGTAAAAATTGCCACGAATAGCTTGTCAAATGGGGTTTATTTCCTAAAATTAAAACAAGGAAATAAACAGGCTGCGTACAAATTTATTAAACAGTAATTTCTGTAATAAATAAATGTTATTTTTTAGATAGAATTGTTTGACGTTTTCTATAAAATTCGTTAATCTTACAGTCTAAAACAATAATAGTTTATGATTTACGACTCTTCACCCGTTGCATACTTGCCTATTGTGCTAATGTTTTTGGTTGCTTTAGGTTTTGTATTAACTACGATCGTTGCTTCACATTTATTAGGGCCAAAACGCAATACAAAAATTAAGTTAGATTCCTTTGAGTGTGGTATCGAATCTCAAGGTAATGCGCGATTACCCTTTTCTATCAAGTATTTTTTAACAGCTATTTTATTTGTGCTTTTTGACATAGAAGTAATTTTTATGTACCCATGGGCTGTAAACTTTAAAGAGCTTGGTATGTTAGGTGTAATAGAGGTTTTTAGTTTTATAGCCTTATTATTAGTTGGGTTTTATTACATGCTTTCTAAAAAAGCATTAAAGTGGGAAGAGTAATCGCTTAAAATTTATAAAGATGAGCAAAGAAATTATTAAAAGAACAAAATTAGAAATTGCAAAAAGTCCTGAAGGTCTTGAAGGGCCTGGTTTTTTCGCATCCAAATTGGAGGACGTAATTGGATTAGCAAGAGCGAACTCTTTATGGCCATTACCATTTGCAACATCTTGCTGTGGTATTGAATTTATGGCCACCATGGCCTCTAATTACGACTTAGGACGTTTTGGCGCTGAGCGCTTGAGTTTTTCTCCACGCCAAGCCGATCTTTTAATGGTTATGGGAACTATTGCAAAAAAAATGGGACCAACCTTAAGACAAGTTTATGATCAAATGGCAGAACCTAAATGGGTTCTTTCTGTTGGTGCTTGCGCAAGCAGTGGAGGTATTTTTGATACTTACAGTGTTTTGCAAGGGATAGATAGAATTATTCCGGTTGATGTTTATGTGCCGGGTTGCCCACCACGCCCTGAACAGATCATTGATGGTATTATAAAAATTCAGGAATTAGCAAAAAACGAATCGTTTAGAAGACGTAACTCCGATGAATATAAACGTTTACTTAATAGTTACGGTTTAGAATAAAACTTTTTAAAATGAACGAAGAGCTATTTAATAAATTAAAAGAAAAATTAACCGCAAAGTTTCACGATGCAGTTGAGGTTTCAGAAATAACGTACGATTTTCCTACGTTTACAATTAAAAAAGATCATATCCATGAGGTATTAACTTTTTTAAAGAACGATGAAGAATTAAATTTTCATTTCTTAACCGATCTTACAGGATTTCAAACTGAGGATGAAAAACATTTAGGCGTAATTTATCATTTACACAACATGATAAAAAACAATCGTGTTCGAATAAAAACCTTTTTTGATATTAATAAACCCGAAATTCCTACCGCTACAGACCTATGGCCTGGTGCTAACTGGATGGAGCGTGAAACATTTGATTTTTACGGCGTGAGATTTAAAGGGCACCCAAAATTAAAACGCATTTTAAATGTTGACGAAATGGATATTTTTCCAATGAGAAAAGAATATCCTTTAGAAGATCAATCGCGTGATGATAAAAATGATAAAATGTTTGGACGATAAATTTTTTATAAAATGAGTAAAAAAGACAATAATATCCCGGAGTCAGAAAACACGATGGAAAAAGAATATTCTATCCTGAATCTTGGTCCAACACATCCTGCAACCCACGGTATCTTCCAAAATATTTTAAAAATGGATGGGGAAATAATTCACGAGGCAGAGCCTACCGTTGGATATATTCACCGCGCTTTTGAAAAATTGGCAGAACGCCGCCCATACAATCAAATCACACCAATAACCGATCGTTTAAATTATTGCTCTTCACCGATTAATAATATGGGCTGGCACATGACCGTTGAAAAATTAATTGGTTGTGCTGTTCCAAAACGCGTAGATTATATGCGTGTAATTATTATGGAATTAGCACGTATTGCCGATCACTTGGTGTGTAACTCAGTTGTTGGTGTTGACACCGGTGCTATGACAGGATTTTTATACATCTTTCAATGGCGCGAAAAAATTTATGATATCTACGAAGGAATTTGCGGCGCTCGTTTAACTACTAACATTGGTCGTATTGGAGGATTTGAACGTGAGTGGAGTAAAGATGTTTGGGATAAAATAAACAATTTCGTAAAAGAATATCCTAAAGCATTAAAAGAGTTTGCAAACTTATTAGAACGCAATAAAATTTTTATGGATCGTACCGTTAATTGCGGGCCGATCTCTTCAAAAATGGCTTTAGAATATAGTTTTACAGGGCCAAACTTGCGCGCCACCGGAGTTGATTACGATGTGCGTGTTGCTACACCGTATTCTTCTTACCAGGATTTTGATTTTATAATTCCTATCGGAACAAGTGGAGATACTTACGATCGTTTTATGGTTCGCCAAGAAGAAATGTGGCAGAGTTTAAAAATTATCGAGCAAGCAATTAAAAACATGCCAAAAGATCAGCCGTTTCATGCTGATGTTCCTGAATTTTATTTGCCACCAAAAGAAGAGGTGTATAATAATATGGAAGCATTGATCTATCACTTTAAAATTGTGATGGGCGAAACCAATGTTCCTAAAGGAGAAGTTTACCATAGTGTTGAAGGCGGTAATGGTGAGTTAGGTTTTTATTTAGTAAGCGATGGTGGAAGAACACCTTTCCGCTTACACTTTAGAAGACCTTGCTTCATATACTATCAGGCTTATCCCGAAATGGTAAAAGGCATTATGCTTTCTGACGCAATTATTACTATGAGTAGTATGAATGTAATTGCAGGAGAGTTAGACGCTTAGTTTAGTTTTTAATTTTGAATGATCAGTTTTTAATAATAAAAAAAGTAAAATTAATGTTGGTTTTTAATATTTAAAACTAAAAACTTAACACTAAAAATTAATAAAGATGAGTTCACAAGTACACGGAACACAACATTTTGATAAAGCAAAACGCGCTGAGGTTAAATTTAGCGACGAAGCTATGAATGTGGTACAAACAATTATCTCCCATTATCCGGAGGGCAAACAAAAGTCGGCTTTACTTCCTGTATTGCACGTTGCACAGGCAGAGTTTGGCGGCTGGTTAAGCCCTGAGGTTATGGATTACGTTGCTTCAGTTTTAAAAATAAAACCTATTGAAGTTTTTGAAGTTGCTTCATTTTATACCATGTATAATTTAAAGCCAATGGGCAAATGTGTTTTAGAGGTTTGTCAAACAAGTTCATGTTGGTTAAATGGCGCAGAAGATATTGTAAAATATATTGAGAAAAAATTAAACATTAAAGTTGGCGAAACAACTGCCGACGGAATGTTCTCTTTAAAAGTTGCCGAATGCTTAGGCTCTTGCGGAACAGCACCAATGCTGCAATGTGGAGCCAGTTATCACGAAAATTTAACTTACGAAAAAGTAGATAAAATTTTGGACGATTATAAAAGCGCAGGAAAATTAAGAAGTTACACAGATCACGATTATAAAAACACACTCTAAATTATTTTCACTCAAATCACGTCAAGCAGAGTCGAGACGCAAAAGAGAAAAAGAATAAAAAAATGGGAAAGAAATTATTAATACATAACGATAAAGTAGCAAACATTCATACGCTTGAAGTTTATCGCGCGCATGGTGGTTACGCATCCGTTGAAAAGGCTTTAAAAACAATGACGCCGGACCAAGTTACCGATGAGGTAAAAAAATCTGGTCTGCGTGGTCGTGGTGGTGCGGGTTTTCCAACCGGTATGAAATGGAGCTTTTTAGCAAAGCCCGAAGGTGTTAACCGTTATTTAGTTTGTAATGCAGACGAATCTGAGCCCGGAACTTTTAAGGATCGTTATTTGATGGAAAAAATTCCTCATGCATTAATTGAAGGAATGATCACTTCTTCTTATGCATTAGGAGCAAAAAGTTCTTATATCTATATACGTGGAGAATATTTTTATGTTGCGCGTATCGTTGAAAAAGCCATAGCAGAAGCTTATGCAGCAGGTTGGTTAGGAAAAAATATTTTAGGTACCGATTTTTCGCACGATTGTTATGTGCAAGTTGGTGGCGGTGCTTATATCTGTGGAGAAGAAACTGCATTATTAGAATCATTGGAAGGAAAACGTGGTAACCCTCGTATTAAACCACCATTTCCTGCTGTTGCGGGTTTATGGGGTTGCCCAACAGTTGTAAATAATGTTGAAACGATCGCAGCGGTTGTACCTATTGTTAATGATGGCGGCGAAGAGTACGCAAAAATTGGAATTGGAAAATCAACAGGGACAAAATTAATTTCTGCATCAGGCCATATTAATAAACCGGGTGTTTACGAAATCGAATTAGGTATTCCTGTAGAAGAATTTATTTATAGCGAAGAATATTGCGGTGGTATTCGCAACGGTAAAAAAATGAAAGCAGTTGTTGCCGGTGGTTCATCGGTGCCAATTTTGCCAACAGAATTAATTTTAAAAACCGCAAAAGGCGAGCCGCGCTTGATGACTTACGAAAGTCTTTCTGATGGCGGATTTGCAACCGGTACCATGTTGGGTTCGGGTGGTTTTATTGTAATGGACGAAGACACCAGCATCGTTAAAAATTTATTTACTTTCTCTCGTTTTTATCATCACGAGTCATGCGGTCAATGTTCGCCTTGCCGTGAAGGAACAGGTTGGATGGAAAAAATATTAAAGAAATTTTTGAACGGAACAGCAAACGAAAGTGATGTTGATCTGCTTTGGGATATTCAAAGTAAAATAGAAGGAAAAACAATTTGCCCATTAGGTGAAGCTGCAGCATGGCCTGTTGCGGCAGCTATCCGTCATTTTAAACAAGAATTTTTAGATGTAGCACGCAACAAAAAGTTTGTGGACGTGAGCCATTATAACAGATTAAATAAAATTAACGCGTAATGAAAGTTACTATTGACGGAATAGAAATTGATGTGCCAAAAGGTACCACAATTCTTCAGGCAGCACGAATGATAGGTCCGGAGGTTGCTCCACCCGCCATGTGCTATTATACTAAATTAAAAACCAGTGGTGGATATTGCCGTACTTGTATTGTTAAAGTAACTCAAGGCAGTGCTGCTAACCCTACGCCAATGCCAAAACCGGTTGCTTCTTGCAGAACAGAAGTAATGGACGGAATGGTGGTTGAAAATTTTACTAACCCTGATATTTTAGAAGCGCGTAAAGGTGTTGTTGAATTTTTATTAATTAACCATCCTTTAGACTGTCCTGTTTGTGATCAAGCCGGAGAATGTAAATTACAGGATCTTGGATACGAGAACGGATCATCAAAAACACGTTACGAATTTAAACGTCGTGAATATGAGATGATCGATATTGGCGATAAAATTAAATTACACATGAACCGTTGCATCCTTTGCTACCGCTGTGTAAAAACTGCCGATCAGCTTACTAATGGTCGCGTGCATGGAGTTATTGCGCGTGGCGATGAATCAGAGATCTCTACTTATATCGAAAATATTATTGATAACGATTTTTCAGGAAATGTAATTGATGTTTGCCCGGTTGGTGCTTTAACGGATAAAACATTCCGCTTTAAACAACGTGTATGGTTTACAAAACCGGTAGATGCGCACCGTGATTGCAAAACATGTTGTGGTAAAACTCGTGTGTGGTTAAATGGAGAAGAAGTGCTTCGTGTTACTGCACGTAAAGATCAATGGGATGAAGTAGAAGAATTTATTTGTAACTCATGTCGTTTTGATCACAAGAAAAAAAGTGATTGGGTAATTGAAGGTCCTTCGCCTGTTTTAAGAAATTCAGTTATTTCACAAAATCATTACGAGCATTTAAATGAGTTAAAAGTTCAGATCATGAAGCAACAAAAAGCTTTAGGATTTATGCCAATTGATAAAAAACCTTAATAAAAAAAAGACACTATGATCGCTTTTCTAATTTATAAACTTATACTGTGCGTAGTTGTATTTGCCATATCGTTGGGCATTGCAGCTTACTCTACACTTTGGGAACGTAAGCTTTCTGCCTTGCTTCAAGACCGTGTTGGTCCGGATAGAGCAGGACCTTTTGGTTTACTGCAACCATTAGCCGATGGTGGAAAAATGTTCTTTAAAGAAGAGATCATCCCAAATGTATCTAACCGCTTTTTATTTGTTCTTGGGCCAAGTTTAGTAATGCTAACGGCATTAATGACAGGAGCAGTTATTCCATGGACAAAAGATATTTATGTTAACGGGCATTTATACAGTATGCAAATTACCGACATTAATATTGGTGTGTTGTATTTGTTTGGTGTTGTTTCGGTGGGTGTTTATGGTATCATGATCGGTGGTTGGGCATCCAATAATAAATATGCATTATTAGGCGCAATTCGTGCATCAAGTCAAATGATCAGTTACGAAATTGCAATGGGTATTGCAGTAATTGCTTTAATTATTACATCCGGTGGCACTTTAAGTTTACGCGAAATTGTTGAGCAACAAGATGCAGGTTTAGCAAACATTGTTTGGCAACCTTTAGGTTTTATTATATTTTTTGTTTGTGCATTAGCAGAAACTAATCGCGCGCCTTTCGACTTACCGGAGTGTGAAGCCGAATTAGTTGGTGGATATCACACAGAATATTCTTCGATGAAATTAGGATTATTTTTATTCGCAGAATACATTAACATGTTTATTTCATCTGCTGTAATGAGTGCCTTTTATTTTGGCGGATATAATTTTCCTTTTGCTCATGAGTTATATGATGCGCTTGGATTACATGATGGTTCTAAATGGATCGCCATTATTGGTTTTGGAGCCTACTTTACAAAAATTGCGATCTTTATTTCGGTATTTATGTGGATTCGTTGGACATTGCCGCGTTTCCGTTACGATCAGTTAATGAAATTAGGATGGCGCGTTTTATTACCGCTTTCACTATTGAATTTAGCAATAACTGTGGTAGTAGAATTTATTAGAGGAAATATTACATTTTAAAACTAATTAAAAATGCAATTAACGAATAGAAGCAAGGTAGTATCAAATAAAGTTCAAACCGCAATGGAACAACTTTATTTGCCTGGCATTATTAAAGGGATGTTGATTACAGGTAGCCACTTGTTTAAACGCAGAGCTACTGTAAAGTATCCTGAAGAAACAAGACCTGTTGCTCCGGTTTACAGAGGCTGGCATGTTTTAAAGCGCGATGAAAATGGCGCAGAGCGTTGCACAGCTTGCGGATTATGCGCGGTGGCTTGTCCGGCTGAAGCAATTACAATGGAGAGCGCTGAGCGTAAAAAAGGAGAAGAGAGTTTATACAGAGAAGAGAAGTATGCAAAAACATACGAGATAAACATGTTGCGTTGTATATTCTGCGGTTTGTGTGAGGAAGCTTGTCCGAAGGAGGCAATATTTTTAACGGACAGATTAGTTGATACTGAATACGAAAGAGAAGATTTTGTTTACGGCAAAAATAAATTAGTTGAAAAAGTTGACAAACGTATTGATGTGTCAAAGCGCCAAACGTTAGAAGTGGCAGCATTTAAAAAATTACCCGGACTAAAACACAACACTGTTTGGGAAGGAAAAAATTTGAATAAAGGGAAACATTAAAAATTGAAGATCTAAAGATTTACAAATGAAAGTATTCAAGTATAAATCTTAGCTCAAAAAATTGTAAATAAAAAATTATGTTAGGATACACAATTACACAATGGCTTTTCGGGATACTTTCATTCCTGTCCATCATGTTTGCATTAATGGTAGTTTTTAGCCGCAACCCGGTTAATAGTGTTTTATATTTAGTGCTTACATTTTTTTGTATAGCAGGCCATTATTTATTACTGAACGCACAGTTTTTAGCAGTGGTGCACATTGTTGTTTATGCGGGAGCAATTATGGTTCTCTTCTTATTTATTATCATGTTAATGAATTTAAATGAAGATACTGAGCCGCAACGTACTTGGATTACAAAAATTATTGCCGGTATTGCCGGTGGTATGTTATTGTTTGTGTTGGTTGGTTCTTTAAAAGGTACAGAGCAATTAGGATTAGCTTCTTATGGTTCATCGCAAATTGGCTTAGTTAAAAATTTAGGTAAAGTATTGTTCAGCGAATTTTTGTTTCCATTCGAGATTGCAAGTGTATTATTGCTTGCTGCTTTAGTTGGTGCAATTATGATCGGTAAAAAAGAAATTAAATAATTTTAGATAAGAAAAGATGATCAACGGAATTTCAATAAATTATTATTTGCTGCTAAGCGCAGTGTTATTTATAATTGGAGCGGTTGGCGTTATGGCTCGCCGTAATTCAATTATTATTTTTATGTGTATTGAGTTAATGCTAAATGCCGTTAATTTATTATTGGTATCGTTTAGCACTTTGCATAACGATGCAAGCGGACAAGTATTTGTTTTCTTTATTATGGCAGTTGCAGCCGCTGAGGTTGCAGTTGGTTTAGCAATTTTAAGTATGATCTACAGAAATGTAAAAACGATCGATACGGATGTATTAAGTAATTTAAAAAACTAGGTTTATTATATGATTAAGTTAATTGGTTTAGTTCCATTATTTCCTTTAATAGGATTTTTAATTAATGGATTCTTTGGTAAAAAGATCGGGAAAAGCGTAAGCGGCATTATTGCCTCTGTGAGTATTTTAGCTTCATTTATTTTATCTGTTTTAATTTTTGTTGAATTAAATGGTTCTGAAGAAAAATCACACATCGTAAATTTATTTTCATGGATCAACTCCGGTAATCTTAAAATTCCTTTTGAGTTTTTAGTTGACCCGCTGTCTTCTTTATTTTTATTGATCATAACAGGAATTGGATTTTTAATTCATATTTATTCTATCGGTTACATGTCGCACGACGAAGGTTTTGCACGTTTCTTTACCTATTTGAATTTATTTGTGTTCTTTATGTTGTTGTTGGTTTTAGGAAACAACTACTTAATTATGTTCGTTGGTTGGGAAGGAGTAGGATTGTGTTCTTATTTATTGATCGGTTTCTGGTTTAAAAATAACGCTTACAACAATGCCGCAAGAAAAGCATTTGTTATGAATCGTATTGGTGACCTTGGGTTTTTATTAGGGATCATTTTAGTGTTTATTACTTTTGGTAGTATTTCTTATAACGAAGTTTTTCTTAAAGCAGGAACCGCTTCTACAGGTGTTATTACAACCATAGCTTTATTATTGTTTGTTGGGGCAATGGGTAAGTCGGCACAAATTCCTTTATACACTTGGTTACCGGATGCAATGGCGGGCCCAACTCCTGTATCAGCATTAATTCACGCTGCAACTATGGTTACTGCAGGTATTTATATGATCGTTCGTTCAAATGTATTTTATTCAATCAGTGAAGTAGCAAGCGAAACCGTTGCAATTGTTGGTGTAGTTACCGCCTTATTTGCGGCAACGATCGGTCTGTTCCAAAACGACATTAAAAAGATCTTAGCTTATTCAACTGTATCACAATTAGGATTAATGTTTTTAGCATTAGGCGTTGGTGCGTATAGCTCTGCTGTTTTTCACGTTACAACACACGCGTTCTTTAAAGCATTATTATTCTTAGGCGCAGGTTCTGTTATTCACGCAATGGGCGGCGAACAAGATATTCGTAAAATGGGAGGCTTAAGCGGAAAAATTAAGATCACATTTATGACCATGTTAATGGGTACAATTGCCATCAGTGGTTTACCTCCGTTTAGTGGTTTCTTTAGTAAGGATGAAATTTTAGCACACACATACGAGCACAGTCCATTACTTTGGATGTTTGGAATGATCGCTTCTATGTTAACCGCTTTTTATATGTTTCGTTTATTATTCTTAACTTTTTTCGGAAAGTTTAGAGGAACTCACGAACAAGAACACCATTTACATGAGTCACCAAGCTCAATGACTTTTCCATTAATTGTTTTAGCGATACTTTCGGTTGTTGGTGGTTTATTGGGCTTGCCAGAATTCTGGCACATGCCAAATTGGATGAGTAATAATTTAGAAAGTATTATTGTTAGAAAAAACCCAAGCACATTAAATCACGAAACAGAGTGGATGTTAATGGGTATTGCTGTATTAGCGGCAGCGGTAACAATTTATGTGGCATATATTATTTACCGTCAAAAGAAAACCATCCCGCTTAAAGAAGGCGATAAAATGCCGGGTCTGCAAACGGTTATCTATAATAAATATTACGTTGATGAATTTTATGATGCGGTTATTCGCAAGCCGTTAGATGTTTTATCGGTTGCATTCCATAAGTTTTTTGACATTCAGATAATAGACGGATTGGTTAACGGTGTTGGAAGCACAGTGAAAACTGTAGGTTCCGGTATCAGATTATTACAACAAGGTAATATTGGGTTTTACATTATAAGCATGGTAATAGGTATTGTGTTTATTATTTTACTAACCTTTTTAATTTAATAGAATTCAGAAATTTATGTTAACAGCTTTATTAATTTTATTTCCATTGCTTGCAGGTCTTTTGGTTTTCTTTGTAAAAGGAAACGCTGCTCGTAATTTGGCGCTTGGATCTTCGATCATTGAATTTGGAATTGCACTAGGTGCTTTCATGCTATTCAAGCACAACCCCAATGCTGCGTTATTAAATTTTGATCACGCATGGGTTCAGTCACTTGGCATTCATTTTTCTGTTGGCATAGATGGCATGGCCTTATTAATGATCTTATTGACCACCTTTTTAGTGCCGTTGATTATTCTTTCATCGTTTAAAAACGAGTACAGTAATTCAAATAATTTTTACGGCTTGATATTACTTATGCAAATGGCGTTAGTTGGTGTGTTTACTGCTAACGATGGATTTTTGTTTTATGTATTTTGGGAGTTAGCATTAATTCCTATTTACTTTATTTGTTTATTATGGGGCGGCGAAAATCGCGGACAAATTACCTTCAAGTTTTTTGTTTATACATTATTAGGTTCTTTATTCATGTTGGTTGGTTTGATCTATCTATACAATCACACAAACGTTGACGGTTTAAAATCTTGGAATGTACAAGACTTATATGCAGCAGGAAGAAGTTTAACAGAAGTGCAACAGAGTGCTGTTTTTTGGATGATCTTTATTGCCTTTGCGATTAAGATGCCTATTTTTCCATTCCACACTTGGCAACCTGATACTTATGTAACAGCGCCAACACAAGGCACCATGTTACTTTCAGGCATCATGCTTAAAATGGGAACTTTTGGAGTTATTAAATGGTTATTACCTGTTGTTCCGTTAGGATTAGAAAAGTGGGGAGGAACAGCTATTGCGCTGTCTGTTGTAGGAATAGTTTATGCTTCTATTATTGCCATAAGCCAAAAAGATTTTAAACGCTTAATTGCTTATTCATCTATTGCACACGTTGGATTAATTAGTGCAGGTATTCTTTCCGCCAACCAACAAGGTGTTCAAGGTGCTATTATGCAAATGTTAGCGCATGGTGTAAACGTTGTTGGTTTATTTTTTATTGCAGATATTTTATTGCGTCACACCGGAACACGTGAGATGGATAAACTAGGAGGCATCCGCGGCATGAATGGAAATTTTGCGGTTTTATTTTTGATCATTCTATTAGGATCTGTAGCCTTACCACTAACAAATGGTTTTGTTGGAGAGTTTTTATTAATTAATGGTGTTTATCAATACAGTGCTGTAATGGCCGCTATTGCAGGATTAACTGTTATTTTGGGAGCTGTTTATATGTTACGTGCCTACCAAAAGATCATGTTGGGCGAGCGTAACGATTCTAACGTAGCATTTGGTTCATTAGCGGGCACAGATAAATTAGTGCTTGGAATTATTTGCGTTGCAGTTGTTGCGTTTGGTGTTTATCCAAAACCTTTAAATGATATTGCAGAGGTTGCGGTTAGAGATATATTGATGAATTTAAAATAATTTGAACTAATTTTTTAAGAGTATATGAAAGGATTATTAATTATAAGCGGACTGGGAATTTTAGCAATGCTTGCTGAGATCTTCAAGTTTAAGAAATTATTGTTTCCAATGGTGTTGCTTGGAATTGTTGCAGCTTACGCATTCAATTTCATGGAATGGAAAACCGGAATGAGCATTCCGTATTTTGACAACATGATCGGTTTTGATAAACTGGGTTTAGCTTTTTCGGGAATTATTCTTGCAACAGCATTCTTTTGGTTCATTTTAGCTAATGATTATTTTGAGGAGGATACTAATCTTGTAGACCATTTTGCTTTAGTGTTATTTGCTTTAGTTGGTGCCTTAATGTTAACTTCATTTAAAAACATGACCACTTTGTTTTTAGGTGTTGAGATCATGAGCATTCCTTTATACGTTTTAGCTGCAAGTAAAAAGAACGATATAAAAAGTAACGAAGCCGGTTTCAAATATTTAATAATGGGTTCGTTTGCAAGCGGATTTTTATTATTTGGTATCGCATTAATTTATGGTGCTACCGGAAGTTTTGATCTAATGCAAATTCGTGCATTTATTTCAGAGAACGCAGCAACCTTACCTTTATTCTTTTATGTGGGTGTAGTGTTTATGTTAATAGCCATGTTATTTAAAGTTTCTGCAGCTCCTTTTCATTTTTGGGCGCCGGATGTTTATCAAGGTTCTCCAACATTAATTACAGCATTAATGAGCACTGTTGTAAAAACAGCGGCTTTTGCGGCCTTTATGCGTTTGTTTATGGTTGGGTTTGCAGAGGTAAGCAGCACGTGGACAGGCATTCTTGCCGGAGCAGTTGCTTTATCATTAGTGATTGCAAATTTTTCGGCAGCTATGCAAAGCAACGTAAAGCGTATGTTGGCATATTCTAGCATTAGTCACGCTGCATTTATGTTAATGGTAATATTAGCGAATGTTAGAAGTAACTTGTCTGTTAACGCATTAATTTATTATTCATTAGCTTATTCATTAGGTAGTATTGCTGCCTTTGGAGTTCTTTATAATGTTACTAAAAAAGGAAACGAAAATATTGATGCTTTTAATGGTTTAGCAAAACGCAATCCAAGTTTAGCATTGTGTATGGCAGTTGCCATGTTATCATTAGCGGGTATTCCAATTACATCAGGATTTTTTGCGAAATATTTTGTGTTTACAGCAATGATCGGAACTCAGTATAAATGGTTATTAATTGTTGCAGTGTTAACTTCTGCTGTTGGCGTTTATTATTATTTAAAAGTGGTTATTGCTATGTATTTTAAAAAGCAAGAAACAGAAGAGCCAATTCAGATAGAAAGATCAAACATTCTTGTAATTGTTCTTACAACAGCGGCAACCATTGCTATTGGTGTTGTTCCGGGTATAGTTGCCGAAATGTTTAAATTTTAAGCCTTTGGTTTTTCGAAGAGATCTTTTACTTATAGTTGGTTTCTTAGTTCACATTTGTGCTGCAATTTTTAGTATTGGTTATCATCAATGCGATGAGTTATTTCAGGTTTTTGAGTTTGCGGGTTTTAAATTAGGCATCAATAATGCAACTGATCTGCCTTGGGAATACTCCGAACAAATGCGTTCGGGCATTCAGCCACTTATAGTTTTTATTACTACCAAAGCACTAAATGCGATTTCAATCACCAACCCGTTTACAATTGCATTGTTTTTGCGTTTATTTCAGGCAACACTATCGTTTATAGCCATTGTAAAGCTTTTAACTATTTTAGAGAAGGAAATACTTTCTCAAAAATTAAAAACCTGGCTATGGGCCTTTTCTTTATTCTTTTGGTGCTTGCCTTATTTTCATGCGCGTTTTTCTTCCGAAAATTTTTCATCAACACTTTTTATTTTTGGGTTGGTAATTGTTTTGAATGTCTCAACCTACAGATCAAAGCTTGCCGCTTATTTGTGGGCAGGCTTTTTGTTTGGTATTTCTTTTTTATGTCGCTTTCAAATGAGCTTTTTTATAATTGGCTTATTTGCCTGGTTACTATTTATAAAAAAGGAGCAAATAAAATGGTTGGTACTTGGTTTTGCTGGACTGGTGGTTGCTTTGTTTGTTGGATTATTAATTGATCAATGGTTGTATGGAAAATTTACGCTTACCTGGTGGAATTATTTAGATCTTAATTTATTTAAAGATAAAGCCAGTGCCTTTGGTAAGGAACCCATTTATTTTTATTTAGAAGAATCGTTAATTCAATTAATACCGCCATTTAGTGCGTTGATCATTTTTTCTTGTATTGCATTTTGGAAAAAGAATTCGCGACATGTTATTACCTGGATAACCATTCCATTTATTTTATTGCATTTTTTTGTAAGTCATAAGGAATTACGATTTTTATTTCCTGTTTTAAATTTTTTACCCTTCATGATCATCTTTTATTTTCAATCAATAAAAGACAGTAATAATAAATTTATTGTGTTTTTTAAGCGAAGAGGTTTTTTAAATTTTGCCATTACAGTAAATATGATTTTACTCCTGTTTTTTGTATTTAAGCCGGCAGATAATAACACCCATTCTTTAAAGATTATTTACGATAAGGTGGAGGGAAACGCACCTACACTTTATTATGAAGGAAACGATCCCTACAATAATGCGGGTTCGCTAAATTATTTCCGTAACACAAAAATAAAAACAATTGATCTGAATGCTGATTCACTTGGTTTAAAAGCAAATGCCGACACCTACTATTTTTCTGAAAAATTTAATGAAGGAGAGTTTATCATCAAAAACAATAAAAAATTCGAACGCATTTATTCTAATTTTCCAATTTGGTTTTCGTCTTTAAACTTTAACGGGTGGCTCGATAGGAGTTTTACCTTTTCAATTTATAAATACACTGAATAACCATTCTCGGTTTACATTCTCCTAAACAGATCTTTAATATAATCCATTGTGGCAATTTCTTTGTAGTTGTCGCCAAATGCATGATTCCACATAAATGGTAAATTGTAACTAACGGTTGCCATCTTGTCTAATGTATCTTCATTCCATTGTTTACTCATCCCTTGTGGTAAATTAATGTTGTGTTTTTTGATCATTTGCGAAAACTCTGCATGACCTTCAGGATAGATATCTCCAAGATGTTGAAATATAACGCAATTAGCAAAACAGTGGCGCGTACCATGAATTTTTGATAAGCCATAACTTAAGGCGTGACAAACACCAACTTCGCTGTACGTTAAACTTAAGCCGCCCATTAATGAGGCTACCATTAATTTATCATTGTTCTCAGGAGTTTGTCCGGCGCCTTCGTTCAAATAAATATCTCTGCATAAACTTAAAGCTTGATCGCCATAGGCTAAACTAAATGCGTTGTTACGAATTCCGCTGTGCGATTCAATGCAATGAATGTAAGTGTCCATGCCAGTATAAAACCACCAATCTGTTGGCACACTCGCAATTAACTCAGGATCTAAAATAACCTGATTAAAAACGGTCCAATCGCATTTTAAACCTAATTTTTTTTCAGGGCCTGTAAGTACTGCTGTCATTGATACTTCGGCGCCTGTGCCGCTAATGGTTGGCACACCTAAATGATAAATGCCCGGTTTCTTAATTAAATTTAAACCTTGGTATAAAGTAGATGAGCCTTCGTTGGTTACCATTAATGATAACGCTTTTGCAATATCCATAATGCTACCGCCGCCAATGCCGATGATACCACTTGGTAATCCTTTTGAAGAAATAATTTCGTCGCGCAAGGTATCAATTAATTCGGTGGTTGGTTCGTATGGATCAACATCAATAAAATAAACCAAGTCCTCCGGTTTGTTTTGAAGTTTTGTACTTAAGGGTTTGCCGTTAAAATAATTATCTACAATAAAAACAAAATAGTTTTTATTTTCTTTTCTAATCGGTTCAATGGTTTCGGTTAGTTGCGCAAAAGAGCCTCTTCCGTAAGTAACCTTATCTATGTTCTTAAAATTTTTGTGAGTCATAACGGTTTGTGTTTTGCCGCATATTTCATCAATTCACACAGAAAATTTTTTTGTGAAAATCGATCTATGCAATCTGCGTAATGTGTGGCTATTTAGAGATAAACAATTCTTCTACTTTGGTCCAGTTAACAATATTCCACCAATTAGCGATGTAATCGGCGCGTTTGTTTTGATATTTTAAATAATAAGCATGTTCCCAAACATCAAGTGCTAAAACGGGCTTGCCTCTTTCTGCGGCAACTTGCATTAACGGGTTGTCTTGATTAGGTGTAGTTGTAATTTTTAATTTTACTTCACCATTTTTATCCTTTTGAATAATTAGCCAGCACCAGCCACTACCAAAGATCTTGGTTGCTTTCTCTGTAAATTCTTTTTTAAAATCTTCAAACGAATTAAAATTTTTCACAATTGCTTCTGCAATTTTTCCTTCCGGAAAGTTTGCTGCAGCAGGCGGACTAGGCTTTAACAATGTCCAGAATAAAGAATGATTGTAATGTCCGCCTAAATTATTTCTAATAACTGCCGATGTTGTTTGATCTATATGAGTGCATTTTGTGCTGTCATCCGACGAGTAATCAATGTTAGTGGATGGCGTTTCGTTCAATTTATTTACATATGCCTGGTGATGCTTGGTGTAATGTATCTCCATGGTTTGCGCATCAATAAATGGTTCTAGCGCATTATAAGCATAGGGTAATTTTGGAAGTGTAAATGGCGGTGTTTTATCAAATTGTTTTGAAACACCCTCTAATTGTTCAATTTTATCTTTTCCAATTAATGCACTTGCTAATCCTGATAGACCAAGCAGCGCGCCTTTTTTTAAAAAATCTCTTCTGTTATCGCTCATGAAAATTGAATTAGTATTTGATTTTTTTCTACTGCTACTCCTTTATTGATGGCAATTTTTTTAATATGCCCGTCGCTCGGACTTTTTAAAATGTTTTCCATTTTCATGGCTTCTAAAATAATTAGCGCATCACCTTTTTTTACTTCGTCGCCTTCTTTAACTAATATGTTTAAAACCATTCCTGGCATTGGTGCTTTTACATCATTAACTTTTTTAGTTGCTAAATTATCTAAGCCCAGACTATGTAATAGCTCGTCGTATTTATCTTTTAACTGTAAATTAAATTTTACAGAATTTATTTTTACAACTAAAGTTTTTTCTTCGTTGTTTACTTTTACAACATCTACGTTATAGGATTTGTTGTTCATTAAAAAATGATATTGATACGGATTAATTTTTTCAAAATTTCCTTTTACGATCGCATCATTTAAAGTCCCTTCAAATTCTTTATTAGAAGTGTTTAAATTTGTTTTAAGCGTTTGGTTTCCGTTTATTGTTATTGAATACATATTGCAAATTTAATAGTATTAAAATAAAAAAACCCTTTTCTTGGAGGAAAAGGGTTTTTTTATGAATTTCATTTGGAGGTTATTTTTTTACGAATTCACCCATTTTATTATCGTAGTTAAGGAAGTAAGCTCCTTTTGGTAAATTGCTTACATCTAACTTACTGCCAAATCCTTTTTTCACAATGTTACCGTATTGATCATAGATCTCATACATTGTTTCAATTGATTTATCTGATTTTCCTTTTTGGAAGAAATTAACGTCTTTACTAGCTTTGATTGGAGCGTAGTCAATCTCAGGAACATCGCTCATATAATCAGTTGGCTTGCTTAAACGAGGCTGGCCGCTATAATCTGTTTGACGCACACGTACTTGATTTTTTCCGCTATGAGGAACAACTTTAAAAGAGTACTCATTACTTGTTGGAGTTCCTACACCATCAACTTCACCAACTTTTACCCATTTGTTCCAACGAAATTGTTCAACTGCAAATGCTAATTTTCCTGTTTCTGACTTTGTTGTCCATTTTACATTTCCTTCTTTATCAGCGCTCATGCTAATAATTTCGTAAGTGCTTTTTGGTTTTAAAACTTCTGGGTTTAATACTTTAGGTTTACAGTCTTCTTTATGGAATATTTTAATTTCAACTTTATCTCCAATATTTAAATTGTGAGGTTTCATGTCAATTTCAAAAGCGCTAGATTGAGTTTCGTCAGTAGTAATGTTTCCGTTAACCTTTACTTCGGTAACGCAAAAACCTACGCCTCCGCTTCCGAAGGGATTTTGTATATAAAGATTTTTCCCTTGGTAATTACCTTCTAATATTATTACGCCGCCTTGAGCACCAGCAAAGTTTATGCCCGTAAAACAGAAAAGTAAATAAAGTATAAATTTTTTCATCGACAAAAGTTCAATTCTTAACGTTGCAATATTATAATCAATTTTTTGAATTACAAAATATATTTTTGGGAAAATTACACTTTATTTCATTTTTATCTAAACTAATTTAATTAAATTTGTTAATTAAACCGTATATTCCATGAGATTCTCACTATTTAGCCCAATTTTGCTGGCATTTGCCATTTTTATAGGATCATGTAAAAATGATGGTTCTAAGGAAAATGACTTTAAGGGGGGCAATAAAGTTGTTCGAATAGCCGAGGTTATAATCCCCGTAAATATCTTTCCTCACCGAATTACGAACATTGTAGAAGGTTTGATCGCCTCTCAGATACATGAAGGATTGGTGCGAGTGAACCCAAAAGACCTCTCTTTAATGCCGGGATTGGCCGAAAAGTGGGAAATTGATCCGGATGGTAAAACCATCACCTTTCATTTAAGAAAAGGGCTCAAATTTCAGGATAAAGATGGCGTTGAAGGTAATATCACCTCAAAAGACGTAAAATTTACATTTGAATTGTTGTGTACTGACAGGCCCGGAAACGTTCATTTCCATACAGTTTGTAAGGATAGAGTTGTAGGAGCTAATGAATTCTATCAAGAGAGTATGAAAGGAAAAAAGGGTCAATTAAAGGGCTTTAAGGTGATCGATGACTTAACCTTTTCAATAACCCTACTTAATTCACCTAGCATATTTTTAGAGATACTTGCTAATCCAGTTGCCGCTATTCTTAGCGAACAGGCCTATAATCTTAAAAAAGAAGCCTCTTTTGTAGGTGCCGGTCCTTTTGTATTAGACGAAAAAACCAGCACAAAAACTCATTATGCTCTTTATAAGAACATTAATTACTACGCAAAAGATAAAGAGGGTAAGTCCTTACCATACATTGATTCGGTTATAATTGATATCGTTTCTTCTACCGAAGTGGCCTTGCAACGTTTTCAAAACGGAAACGTTGATTTTATAGGTTCTGTTCCTAGCAATCAATTACGTCAAGTGGTTGAGGAGAATATTAAATCGTTTAAAGGCAGTCCGCCGGCTTTCATATTAGATCAACGCCCCGAAATGGGAACTTCTTACTATGTTTTTAATATTAATAAAGCACCTTTTAATAATCTTAAACTCCGTCAGGCTATTAATTATGGTATAGATAGAGCTAAAATTATTGATCGCGTATTAAACGGACAAGCTTACGGGCCTGCAATTAACGGTATTGTGCCACCAACCTTTGAGTTTTATAAATCATATACTATAAAAGGATATGAATTTGATCTTGAAAAGGCGAAAAAATTATTAACCGAGGCCGGTTACCCTAATGGCAAAGGATTAAAAGAGATAGAGTTGATCGTAAATTCCGGTAACTCCAGAAATAATACGGTTGCGGCCGAGATCCAAAAACAATTAAAAAACAATTTAAACATTAACGTTACTTTCGAATCTTTGCCAAACCCCGAAAAGTTTGATCTGCAACTTAAAGGTAAAGGCGATATGTTTAGAGATGGTTGGGTTGCCGATTACCCTAGCCCCGAATCATTCTTATCAATTTTTTATGGTGCAAATGTAAGCGGTGATACAACAATTATGGCTTACCCAAACACTATCAAATATAAGAATGCCGAGTACGATAAATACTACGAAATGGGTCGCGATGCCATAAACAGAGATTCTGCCGCCGTTAGTTTTTTAAAGGCAGAACAAATTTTAATGAACGATGCGCCTATTATTGCCTTGTGGTACGAGAGCAATTGCAGATTAATAAAAACACGTTTAAAAAACTTTTTTGTGAATCCTATAAGATATTTTGATTTTACTCAGGTAATTATAGAAGATAAAAAGGTTGAGGAAAAAAAATAAAAACAATAACCTCACATGAAGTTTAGAACTCTTAAAAAGAGCTTATTTATTGTTCTTTTTTCCCCGTTTTTACTCAACGCCCAGTTTACTGTTCGCGGAAAAGTATTTGCCGCAGAAAACAAAGAGGCCTTGCCTTTTGTGCCTGTATTGATCAAAGGAACTAATTTTGGGGCTCAGGCCGATTTTGACGGGAACTTTATCATCAAATGTTCTAAACTTGGCGACTCTGTTATAGCTTCCTATGTTGGCTATAAACGTTTAGCCAGGCCAATAAATAAAAACCTGGCTGTTCAAGAGATCAACTTCCCGCTTGAAAGTGTTGGCGGACTTGCTTTAGATGAAGTGGTAGTAAAAGCCGGAGATAATCCTGCTCACCGTATCATCCGTAACTGCGTAAAAGCAAAGGTTAAAAACGATAGAAATAATTTATCATCCTACGAATACGAAGCGTATAACAAATTAGAGTTCGATCTTAATCGTATTCCAAAAGAGATGCGCGAAAAAAAATTATTAAAACCTATAAGTTTTGTTTTTGATAATGTAGATAGCAGTTTTAGCGGCGAAAAACCTTCTCTGCCTTTTTTCATCATCGAAAATTTATCTCAATTTTATTATAAAAAATCGCCTACGCGTAAAAAAGAAGTTGTTATAGCCAGTAAAATTACCGGCATCGAAAACGCCAGTGTATCACAGGTTTTGGGCGATATGTACCAAAACATAAATATTTACGATAACAATATTTTAGTGTTCAACAAACAACTTCCAAGTCCGGTAAGCGAAAATGGATTGTTTTATTATAAGTATTATTTGGAGGATAGCGCTTTTGAAAACAATCAATACATCTATCACATTCGCTTTAAACCAAAGCGTGTTCAGGAATTAAGCTTTACGGGAAACATTTGGATAGCCGATACTACTTGGGGCGTTAAGCGCTTAGAAATGAGTTTGCCAAAAGATGCGAACATCAACTTTATTAATAGTGTAAACGTTGTTCAGGAGTTTTTGTTTACCGATAGCGTATGGATGCTTGGCAAAGATCGTTTAGTAATAGATTTTGCACCAACAAAAAAAGCGATAGGTTTTTACGGACGAAAAACAACGTCGTATAAAAAAATAAAATTGGGGCAGCCTAAAGACGATAAGTTTTATGAGTTTGCAGATAAAATAGTTGTTGAAGAAGGAGCAACAAAACAAAGTGATGAGTTTTGGGCAGCCAACCGGCACGATAGTTTAACACAGCGTGAGTTAAAAATATTTAAGATGATCGACACCATTCAATCATTACCAATTTATAAAACATGGGTGGATGTTTTTTATTTGCTAGTGGCCGGATATAAAAAGGTAAACAATTTTGAAATTGGTCCGTACTCAAATTTAGTTTCCTACAATAGGGTAGAAGGCTTGCGTTTACGATTTGGTGGCCGAACCAGCGAATTGTTCAGCAAGTGGTATGAATTAAATGGTTTTGTTGCTTATGGTTTGTTAGATGAAAAATTTAAATACGCCATTGGCTTTAAAAGTTTTGTAACCAAAAAACCAATTCGGCAAATCGTTGGCGCTAACTATAAAAGTGATTATGAAATATTAGGACAAAGTACCAATGGTTTTTCTCAGGATAATGTGTTAGCATCCTTATTCAGAACAAACCCATTAACCAATTTAACGCGCGTTGATCATGCAGAAGGTTATTATGAGCGCGAATGGTTTCAGGGATTAATTACCAGAGCAACTATTGTTGGCCGAAAATTTACACCGCTTGGAAGTAATCAATATTTGTTTACCAAAAACGACGGCGCTATAGGCGAACGAGAATACATTAATAACACCGAGGCCAGAATAAACGTTAGATTTGGTTGGAAAGAAAAATTTGTTGGCGAAGGATTTTCTCGTTTATCTATTGGAACCACGTATCCTATTATACAATTAAATTATGCTAAGTCGTTGCAAAACGCATTCAAGGGCGAGTATGATTATCATAAACTTGTGGTAAATGTGAGCGATCGAATTCGAATTACACCAATTTTAGGCTACACGGATTATTCTATCGAAGCCGGTAAAATATGGGGCGCGGTTCCTTATCCAATTATGCAATTGCATGGCGGTAACGAAACCTATATTTACGATTACATGGCGTTTAATATGATGAAGTATTATGAATTTGTGAGCGATGAATTTGTAACAGTATCTTTATACCATCACTTTGAAGGGTTGTTTTTAAATAAAATACCCTTATTGCGTAAATTAAAATGGCGCGAAGTGGCCACCATAAAAAGTGTTTGGGGTACTGTAAATAATCAAAACAGAAAAACACTTTTGTTTCCAAGCACACTCACTTCTCTTGATAAAGGGCCTTATGCCGAGGCAAGTGTTGGTGTAGAGAATATTTTTAAAGTTTTTAGAGTAGATGCTTTTTGGCGTTTAAATTATCAGTTACCACGAGCGATTGATAATTTCGGATTTAAATTCGGATTTCAGTTAGCATTATAAAACCTAAAAAATGCAAAATATACTTTTTAGTTTTGTAGAGACCAACAGATAAAAGCCAATTCTTAGAAAAACTGATTACCTTTGAAATAGATGATCTTACGAAGCGAAAATTTAGTAAAGAAATATAAGAACAGAACGGTTGCCAATAACGTATCTATTCAGGTGCAACAAGGCGAGATCGTTGGCCTGCTTGGTCCTAATGGTGCCGGTAAAACAACTTCGTTTTATATGATTGTTGGTATGGTTAAACCAAACAGCGGCAAAATATTTTTAGATGATCTGGATATTACGAATGAGCCTATGTATCGTCGTGCGCAATTAGGCGTTGGTTATTTACCTCAAGAGGCATCTGTGTTTCGTAAGTTGAGTGTAGAAGATAATATTCGTGCAGTTTTAGAAATGACCAAACTCACAAAAAAAGAACAAGAATTAAAAGTTGAAACTTTACTAGATGAATTTGGATTACAACACGTAAGAACAAATTTAGGAGATCAGTTAAGTGGCGGAGAACGCCGCAGAACAGAGATTGCACGCGCTTTAGCAACCGACCCAAAATTTATTTTATTGGATGAGCCCTTTGCAGGAGTAGATCCTATTGCGGTTGAAGACATTCAAACAGTTGTAAGAAAATTAAAAGAAAAAAATATTGGCATCTTAATTACCGATCATAACGTGCACGAAACCTTAAACATTACCGATCGGTCTTATTTATTGTATTCGGGAAGTGTAATAAAAAGCGGCACTGCAGAAGATCTTGCCAACGACGAACAAGTACGCAGAGTGTATCTGGGACAAAATTTTGAACTAAGAAAATAAGTTTAATGAAAATTATATTTGCTTCGGCCAATAAAAATAAAATTAAAGAAATAAAAGCGCTCCTGCCTGAGAGCTTTGAGTTATTAGGCCTTGCAGATATTGGCATTACCGAAGATATTCCCGAGCCCGGAACAACCATTAAAGAAAATTCGTTTTTAAAAGCGCAATACGTTTTAGATTTTTTAAAACAAAAGAACGAAACCGTTGCGGTTTTTGCAGACGACAGTGGCTTAGAAGTGGAGGCTTTAGATAGTGCTCCCGGTGTTTATAGTGCGCGTTACGCAGGCATTCCAAAGAGTGATGCAAACAACAATAAAAAATTACTGGAAGAATTAAAATTGGTGACCGATCGTAAAGCGCGATTTGTTACTGTAATTACTTTAATAATTAATGGGGAAGTACATTATTTTGAAGGAGAGATAAAAGGTACCATTGCTTACGAAGGCCGAGGCGCCAATGGTTTTGGTTACGATCCTTTATTTATTCCACAAGGTTATCGCAGTACTTTTGCCGAATTAGATGCTGAGGTAAAAAACACTATTAGCCACCGAGCAAACGCCGTAAAAAAATTAATAGCTTTTTTTAATTAACGCGCAATCACAAAACGTTTACTCACGCTTACCGTATTGTCATTCCGACAATAGGAGTCGCACTGAGCTTGTCGAAGTGAGGAATCTGTATTTAGATCCCTCGTTCCTCGGGATGACAGATTCAATAAATAAACGCAATTAGCTAAATCAATTTTTTTTAAACCTTAGTAATTAATCGCTACTACAACTCCCACGCTTTCCAATCCATTTCTTCGCCACTTAAAATCCCTAAGTAACTAATATATCTTTCTTCGCTTATTTCGCCGGTTTTTACGGCTTCAATAATAGCGCATTTAGGCTCGTTAACATGTATGCAATTATTAAACTTGCATCCATTCATGCGGTCGCGTATTTCCGGAAAATAATGTCCAATTTCTTCTTTTTTCATTTCCACTAAACCCAGTTCCTTTATGCCCGGACTATCAATAATATCTCCGCCAAAGCTTAACGGATGCAACTCGGCAAAAGTAGTGGTGTGCATGCCTTTAGCATGAGCCGCAGAAATTTCTCCGGTTTTAATAGTTAATGTTGGCTCTAAGGCATTAATAAAAGTAGATTTTCCAACCCCCGAATGCCCGGCAATTAATGTGAGTTTATCTTTAAACAAATCTTGTAATGCTTTTATTTGTTTTGGATCGTAACTGCTTACTTCATAACATTCGTAACCTATTTTTTTATAAATGTCAATGGTCTTTTTTTGAATTTCCATTAACTCTTCATTCAAAAGATCGCATTTATTAAAAATTATTTTTGCAGGTATTCTGTATGCTTCGGCGGTAATTAAAAAGCGATCAATAAAACCTAAACTTGTGCGTGGCGAAACTAAAGTGGCAATTAAAACGGCTTGGTCTAGGTTGCTGGCAATAATTTGCGATTGCTTACTAAGGTTAATAGATTTGCGAATGATGTAATTTTTGCGCGGATGAATTTTTGTAATATTAGCTTCATTATTATCTTCCAATTCAAAATCAACAACATCTCCAACAGCAATTGGGTTAGTGGTTTTTCTGCCTTCTAATCTAATTTTTCCTTTTAAACGGCACAAAAAAACAGTATTGTCAGATCTGACCATATAACTGCTTCCTGTTGATTTTATTACTATTCCCTGCATAAATTTAACACCTCGAATTTACTAAGAAACTGATTAACATTTGTATTAAAAATTTTCTAAAAAACTGTTTACAAGATTTAACGTAATTCTTATAATTAAAATGCTAATTTAGGCGCGATTTTAAAAACAAAAACAATGAAAGAAGTTTATATAGTTTCAGCAGTAAGAACTGCAATGGGATCATTTGGCGGAACATTAGCCGGAGTTTCTGCAACACAACTTGGCGCAACTGCCATTAAAGGTGCATTAGCAAAAATTAATTTAGATGGTAAGTTAGTTACCGAAGTATTTATGGGTTCTGTGCTTCAGGCAAACCTTGGTCAGGCACCTGCTCGTCAGGCTGCTAAGTTTGCAGGTTTACCGGATAACGTAAATTGTACTACCGTAAATAAAGTATGTGCAAGTGGCATGAAATCGTTAATGTTAGCAGCACAAAGTATTATGTTAGGCGAAAACGATGTTGTTGTAGCAGGTGGTATGGAAAACATGAGTTCGGTGCCTTTTTATTCTGACGCAGTACGTTGGGGAGCAAAATATGGCGACTCAAAATTAATTGATGGATTAGCAAAAGACGGATTAACCGATGTATACGGTAATGTGCCAATGGGTAATTGCGCAGAGCTTTGCGCTAAGGACATGAAATTCTCTCGCGAAGAACAAGATGCTTTTGCTATTGAATCTTACAAACGTTCGGCAGCAGCTTGGGCTGCAGGCAAATTTAAAAACGAAGTGGTGCCTGTAACCGTAAAAACTAAAAAGGGTGATGTTGAATTTGCAGAAGACGAAGAATATAAAAATGTAATGTTCGAAAAAATTCCAACATTAAAGCCTGTTTTTCAAAAAGACGGAACAGTAACTGCTGCTAATGCTAGTACCATGAATGATGGCGCAGCGGCATTAGTATTAATGAGCAAAGAAAAAGCAGAAGCTTTAGGTTTAAAGCCTTTAGCAAAGATCAGAGGATTTGCAGATGCAGCTCAGGCTCCTGAGTGGTTTACTACTTCACCAAGTTTAGCACTGCCTAAAGCAGTTGAAAAGGCCGGCTTAAAAATGAGCGACATTAATTATTATGAATTTAACGAAGCGTTTAGCGTTGTTGGTTTAGCAAATATCAAATTATTAAATTTAGATGCATCAAAAGTGAATGTAAACGGCGGTGCAGTTTCTTTAGGACATCCTTTAGGAGCAAGCGGAGCGCGTATTATTGTTACTTTAATTAATGTTTTAAAGCAAAATGGTGCTAAATATGGTGCTGCCGCAATTTGTAATGGTGGTGGTGGTGCTAGCGCTTTTGTAATAGAGAACGTAGATTAAAAAATCGAAATTATAATTTAAAAAGCCCTTTCGGTTATTCCGTTAGGGCTTTTTTGTTTACATTTATCCCTTGATTTATTAACAAAAGAACTACAAAAAAAATCTCATATATGAAATCAACTTCATTAACTAACACTCACATTGCTTTAGGAGCAAAAATGGTACCATTTGCCGGTTACAACATGCCGGTATCTTACAAAGGTTTAAACGAAGAGCACCAGGTTGTTCGCACCGGGGTTGGTGTTTTTGATGTGAGTCATATGGGTGAATTTATTTTAAAAGGACCAAATGCTTTAGACCTTATTCAAAGAGTGACAAGTAACGATGCAGCCGTTTTAACAGACGGAAAAGCGCAATATTCTTGCTTACCTAATAATGATGGCGGTATTGTTGATGACCTTTTAGTTTATAAAGTTGACGCTGAAACATATATGTTAGTTGTAAACGCCGGCAACATTGATAAAGACTGGAATTGGATCAGTAAGCACAACACAGATGGTGTGGATATGAAGAATATTTCTGACGACACGTCTTTACTAGCGGTTCAAGGCCCAAAAGCAATAGATGCTTTGCAAAAACTAACTGATGTTAAATTGGCCGATATTCCTTATTACTCTTTTGTAAAGGGCAAATTTAATGGCATAGATAATGTAGTAATTAGTAACACAGGTTACACCGGTGCCGGCGGATTTGAGCTTTATTTTGAGAATCAATACGCTCAAAAAATGTGGGATGGTATTTTTAAGGCAGGCGAAGAATTTAACATAAAACCTATTGGTTTAGGCGCTCGTGATACCTTGCGTTTAGAAATGGGCTTCTGCTTATATGGCAATGATATTGATGATACCACTTCACCAATTGAAGCAGGTTTAGGATGGATCACAAAATTTAACAAAGACTTTACAAATAAGGCAAACATCGAGCAGCATAAGCTACAAGGTGTTTCTAAAAAATTGGTTGGTTTTGAAATGATCGACCGCGGTATTCCTCGTCATGATTATCCAATTGCCGATGCAAGCGGCGCTATTATTGGAAAAGTTACCAGCGGAACCCAGTCGCCAAGTCTAAATAAAGCTATTGGTTTAGGTTATGTTAAAGCAGAATTTTCAAAGGCTGATACTGAAATTTTTATCATTATTCGCGATAAGCCTATAAAAGCTAAAGTTTGTAAGATCCCTTTTCTTAAAAAATAACAGTTATTTGCAGAGATTTTGAAACTCTATTACTTTTCTAACGTAGAAAACAACGAATTAGATGATTATAGAGTTCAATTCTAAAGGGTTTTAGCTTTTAAATCGTGATTTATGTCATTTATCGAATATTTTATGTTTTTAATCTAAAAAGTAACTGAGTAACCAATTTTATTAATAAATTTGATATAGCCATGAAAAAATTTATACTTATTTTAATCTTCATCTCTTCGATTGGGTTCTCTCAATCTCAGACGTATGAAATAAACCCTGCTAACGGCAAGGATACGATTAATAAAATCGACACTGAGGGTAAGAAGCAAGGAAAATGGATTTTGTTTGGAAGACATAAGCCGGGTACATGTTATGCTCCAGAAGCAAAAGTTGAGGAAGGCAAATACCAAGACAACCGTAAGGGTGGTATTTGGGTTGAATTCTTTTGTAACGGTAACATGCGCAATAAATTAACTTTTACGAATGGTCGTCCTGATGGTTATGCGATCATGTATCACGAAAACGGTAAAATTAGCGAAGAAGGAAATTGGAAAAACAATCGTTGGGTAGGAAACTATAAATTATATTATGAAAACGGACAAGTTCAACATGAATTTGTTTTTAATCCAAGCGGAAAACGCGAAGGAGCACAAAAATATTTTTATGATAATGGCCAATTAGCTATTGAAGGTAACTTCGCAAATGGTAAAGAAGCAGGATTAATTAAAGAATACTACGAAAATGGTGATGTAAAAGCAGAAAAGAATTTTGCTGATGGAAATGTGGATGTAGCTTCTATAAAGGAGTACCAACCAAAAAAACCAATCGTTGCTAAGTCTGACGTGCCTGCTGAAAACGCTCCAAAATTAGTTGTTAAGCCGGACGAGAAGCCGAACGAGGCAGTAAAAAAAGGTGCCGGACCAATGGTATTAAACGGACAACAAACATTATATAATAAAAACAAACAAATTACTAAAGACGGTATTTTTAAAGATAACCGTTTTATGGATGGTAAAGCTTACATCTATGACGAAAATGGAATTCTTAACCGAATTGCTGTTTACAAAGGCGGTATTTATATAGGCGACACGCAAGTCGAAAACTAAAATTTTAAAGGCGCTTTTTTAGCGCCTTTTTTATTTCTCCTCTTTTTTAAAAAATTAAACTTAAATGGATGAGAAATTAATCCTATTTTTACACTTTATTATTTGAAAAATTGGGGGATTAGCTCATTTGGCTAGAGCGCTTCGCTGGCAGTGAAGAGGTGATCGGTTCGAATCCGATATTCTCCACCATAACTTCACTTAAAGCCCTAAAACCTGCGGGCTTTTTTATTTTAATCACTATGAGTTTTACAAACATTCTTTCGCTCTTTAAAATAGAGTCATTAAACGAAATGCAAATCGCAACTATTGATGCGATCTCAAAACCTAACGATGTTATTTTAATTTCACCTACAGGCTCAGGCAAAACTTTAGCATTCCTTCTTCCACTTTTAGAACTATTCGATAAGGAAATTCAAGGCGTTCAGGTTTTGGTTTTAGTGCCAACTAGAGAATTGGCTATACAAATAGAACAAGTGTTTAAACAAATGGGCACCGGCTTTAAAGTAAATACATGTTATGGCGGACACGAAATAAAGATCGAAAAAAATAATTTGCAACACCCTCCGGCTTTATTGATCGGCACTCCCGGCAGAATTGTTCATCATCTTCGAAACCAAAATTTAACTACTAAAGATGTACACACTTTAATTTTAGATGAGTTTGATAAATCTTTGGAGGCAGGTTTTCACGAAGAGATGTCTTATATTATTAAAAACAGCACAAAAATAAAGAAGCGCATTCTTACCTCCGCAACTCCATTAAAAGAGATCCCATCTTTTGTGGGATTAAAAAAACATGAGACTCTAAACTTTACACCGATTGATCAACAAACAAAAGGTACATTAAAACTTAAATCTGTTAGAGTGTTAGGGGATGATAAATTAGAAGCGTTAATGTTATTGATCAGTAAAATTGGCGATCGATCAACGATGGTATTTTGTAATCATCGTGATGCGGTAAACAGAATTAGTGAGCAATTAGATTATCACAAAGTTGCTCATGGCACTTATCATGGCGGCTTAGAGCAAATTGACAGAGAAAAAACATTAATTAAATTGCGCAACGGAAGCACCAATTTATTAATAACTACCGATCTTGCAGCCAGAGGCCTTGATATTCCTGAGATAGAAGCGGTAATCCATTATCAGTTACCTACAACCGAAGATGCAATGATACACCGTAATGGCAGAACAGCAAGAATGCATGCAACCGGAACAGTTTATTTTTTATTGGATATTGATGATCATTTACCGCCATTTTTAGATGCAGTTCCCGAAGAAGAAACGTTGCCGGGCAAGTTCATCGCTCCTAAACCTAGCAAATGGAAAACACTTTATATCGCTGCAGGCAAAAAAGATAAAATAAATAAAATGGATATTGTAGGTGCACTTTTGCAAAAAGCGAATTTGCAGAAAGATGAAGTTGGAAAGATCGAAGTTTTGGATCACTCTGCCTACGCTGCCATCAGTGCCGAAAAGATAGTAAGTGTAGTAAATTTAATACGAGAAGAAAAAATAAAAGGAAGAAAAATTAAAGTTGAAATTTCAACCTAATAAAAAAAAGCCGTTCTAATTTAGAACGGCTTTTTTATTGAAATAATTTAAGTATTAACCGCCGCAATTGATCGTTGAGGTAGCAGTAATGGTAACTTTTCTAACTCGATTAATGGTTATTTCGCCGCTAATAATTCCACCACCATTTGTATTTCCAATAATAATACGGTTAGCATTACCCACATTAATAGCACCTTTTACAACACCTTTATTCACTATTTTACAAGCACTACCATTAACAACGTTAATTGCCCCGTTAACTACGCCGCCTTTTCTAACAACAAAACTTCCTTGACTATCAATCGTAACATCTCCGTTTACGGTACCGGTATCTTCTGCAATAAGATTGCCGTTTACAACATTAATTGCTCCGTTAACTACTCCACCTTTTTTTACCGTGTAGGTCTCACCCGGATTAACAGTAACGGGCCCTGTTACTACTGTTGTAATATCAGTTGTTGCTGGTGTGTAAGGCTTAAGATTTGTTGCCACCGGTATTTTTGCCGTGTAATCAATATCGTATGTACACGGACTACCAACAACTAAACCTGTTAGTTTAAAATTTGGATCGCTATATGCATAACTCTGTCCGCTTTCGTCCTCAATAATTGTTCCCAATGATGGATCTACTGCATCAATAGATTCTACTTTACCTAATGCCATAATTAAAATTGTTTTTAGTTGATTATATCACAAGTATAAAAATTTTAATTCTAAATAAAAAATATATTGCTATATTTAGCCTACAAGCAAAGTTTATGCGTAACGTCTTTCTTTTTTTACTATTTGCTTTAATTACTAATAATGGATTTTCTCAAAACGAGGATTCATTATGGACGATAATAAATAATTCAAAAACAGATTCTATTAAAATTTCAATTATTATTAATAAAATAATTGACCCTTGTATTGAAGCCGGTAATTATGAAAAGGCGATCGAAAATTACAACAAAGCAAAAAAGTATTGTCAAGCTGATAAACGATTGCAGATTAATTTAGGGCTTAAATATGTTTATATTTTAATCGCACAAGAAAATTATTCTCTAGGTATTGATTCATTAAACAAGCTGATGATTCAGGCAATAAAATCCAAGAATAAAACCGAGCAAGCAAAATGTTTAAAAGCCAAAGGGCTCATAAAACTATATTCCGGCGAATATGAAAAAGCGGCAGAGTTGTATTATGAAGCGCTAAAAAAATGGAAAGAAACAGAAGTGTTAGATAACATTGCTATTGGTTATGGCGATCTGGGAATGATCAATTATTATTTAGGACATTTTGATAAGGCTGCCTTTTATTGGGAAAAGAGCGTTGAGATCTTTGAAATAAAAAATGACAATAAAAATCTTGCTAGTTATCTTGGGAATTTAGCTTTAGCATATATAGAACTTAAAAATTATTATAAAGCTGAATTAACTTTAAAAAAGGCGATCGTAATAGACCTCGAAGAAAAAAAGTATTCACAATTGGCTACTGCATATACTAATTATTGCAAATTAGAGTATGAGAAAAAAAACATTGTTAAAGCCATTGAGTATAATAATCTTGCAATGGAGTATTATTTAAAAATCAACGATATTAATCATTTAAGCAATGGATATTCGAATGGCGCAGAACTGGCAAGAACCATTAAAAAATATAACGATGCTCTCACTTATATTAACAAAGCATTTGAATATGAAAGTTTAAGAGAAAATAAAAATAATCTAGGCAGTTTGTTTTTAAACAGGGCTGCAATTTTTTCTGACATTGGAAAACATAAAGAAGCATATGAGGATTTGCAAAAGCATATTTCGATCAAAGATTCGTTGATCAATTCCGATAATCAAAAGGCTATTTCTGAACTCGAAAAAAAATATGAGCTTAATGAAAAAGAAAAAGAAAATCAATTATTAAACGAAAAAATACGTGTTAGCGAAGTAGAAAGCAGTCGCCAGCAAATCACCATAATTTTAATTGTAATAATTTTAGTGATCGTTGCTGTTGTTGTGTTTGTTCTTGTAAAACAAAACCGACAAAAAAACAAGATCAACATGGAGCTAGGAGAGAAGAATAATATCATTGAAGAGAAAAATAAATTAGTTGAAGCGCAACATAAAGACATTACCGACAGCATAAAATATGCCGAACGAATTCAATCAGCAATATTACCGCCGGATAAATTAGTTCAATCTACTTTACCGAATTCATTTGTTTATTTTAAACCTAAAGATATATTAAGCGGTGATTTTTATTGGATGGAAGAAACCGCTAGCCATATTTTTATAGCTGTTGCAGATTGCACCGGGCATGTAGTTCCGGGAGCCCTCATCTCAATAATAAATTCTAACATATTAAATAAATCAGTGATTGAAAAAAACTTAAGCGATCCGGCTGAAATATTGAATGCCGTAAATGGCTGGCTAACACAAGTGCTTCACCAAAGTTTTAATGAAGATATTGTAAAGGATGGAATGGATGTAACACTGCTTGCAATAAATAAAAGTAATAAGGAAGTAGTTTTTGCAGGCGCCATGAATTCGATATATGTTATATCTGATAGTATTTTAAGAGAATACAACGGAAATAAATTTCCCGTAGGAGCATTTATTGAAGATAAACCTCAAAACTTTATTTCGCAAAAAGTTGAACTGAAAGAAAACGATGTTATTTATTTGTTCACTGATGGTTTTCCTGACCAATTTGGTGGCCCAAGCGGAAAAAAATTAAAATACAAAGCTTTAAAGGAATTATTGGTGAGCATTTCTGCTACTCCTATTTCGACTCAAAAGGATAAAGTAAATAATGCTTTTCATCAATGGAAAGGCAATTATGATCAGGTCGACGATGTTTGTTTAATTGGCGTCAAAGTGTGATCTGCACAAAAGCCTTTAAATCACTCATTTAACAAAGCTCCGGCGCTATAAGGTTATAAACAGCTGTTTAAAAAAAGGGCGGAAAATACAAGCTTTTTTCGTAATTTTAGGCTCTCTAAAAATCCATTTATGACTACTGACAAATTCGTTTCCCGTCACAACGGCCCACGTGAAAGTGAAATTAAACAAATGCTTGCCAAAATTGGTGTTGCGTCTGTTGATGAATTAATATCTCAAACGGTGCCTTCAGGCATTCGTTTAGCTCAACCTTTAAAAGTAGCTCCTGCGTTAAGCGAGTATCAATATGCGAAGCATTTAAAAGCCTTAGGCAAAAAAAATAAAGTGTTTCGCTCTTATATTGGTTTAGGTTATTATAATAACATTTTGCCTGCAGTTATTCAGCGAAACATTTTAGAAAATCCGGGTTGGTATACTGCGTATACGCCTTATCAAGCTGAAATTGCTCAAGGCCGTTTAGAAGCGATCTTGAATTTTCAAACGATGGTTATGGATCTTACTGCTATGCCAATAGCCAACGCATCTTTATTAGATGAGGCAACGGCAGCTGCAGAAGCCTTATTTATGTTTTACAGTAATCGCAGCAAACCAAAAATTGCTAACGGTGGAAATAAATTTTTTATCAGTAACACAGTATTTCCTCAAACCATTGATGTTGTTAAAACTCGCGCCCTGCCTTACGGAATTGAATTAGTTATTGGTGATGCAAATACAATTACCTTTGATGATAAATTCTTCGGCGCATTAATTCAATATCCCGATATTAACGGAGAGATAAATGATTATAAAGCCTTTACTGCAAATGCACATGCTAAAGAAGTGCAAGTAGTAGTTGCAACCGATCTATTAGCGCTTGCCTTATTAACTCCTCCGGGCGAGTGGGGCGCTGATTGTGTAGTTGGAAATTCTCAACGTTTTGGTGTGCCATTAGGTTATGGTGGTCCTCACGCAGCATTCTTTACTTGCATGGAAGATTACAAACGCTTGATCCCGGGACGTATTATTGGTGTATCTATTGATGCCGAAGGTAATCCTGCTTTGCGTATGGCCTTGCAAACTCGCGAACAGCACATCAAACGTGATAAAGCCACTTCTAATATCTGTACCGCACAAGCCTTATTAGCAATTATGGCTAGTATGTTTGCGGTGTATCACGGACAAGAAGGTATTAAAGCGATCGCACAAAGCGTACATAATTCTACAAATACAATTGCAGAAGCGTTAAAAGGATTAGGATTAAACGTAAAAACAAAATTATATTTTGATACTATTGTTGTTGAATGCGATGCTGCAAAAATTATTGCTGCTGCAGAGGCAAAAGAAATTAACTTCCGTTTAGTTGATGCTAAACATGTTGGTATTTCATTAGATCAAACGATCGAACAAAATGATCTTAATGATATCATTTCAATTTTTGCTAATGCCGCTAAAGAAGTAACTTATAAAGCTTCAACATTAATTTCTTCTTCTAACTTAAAACGTACATCCGCTTATTTAACTCATCCAACTTTTAATTCTTACCACAGTGAGAGTGAAATGATGCGTTACATTAAGCGTTTAGAAAATAAAGACCTTTCATTAGTACACTCTATGATTTCTTTAGGGTCATGTACTATGAAATTAAATGCTGCCTCTGAATTATTGCCATTAACATGGCCTGAGTTTGCAAGTATTCATCCTTTTGTGCCGGTTAATCAAGCTCAAGGATATGCTGAATTAATTGAACAATTAAATAAAGATCTTTCTGAGATCACCGGTTTTGCTCGTATGAGTTTTCAGCCAAACTCTGGTGCTCAGGGAGAGTATGCCGGCTTAATGGTAATTAGAGCTTATCATATTGCTAATGGAAATGCACACCGCAATGTGGCATTAATTCCTTCATCAGCCCACGGCACCAATCCGGCATCTGCTGCAATGGCGGGCATGAAAATCATTGTCACAAAATGTGATGATAAAGGAAATATCGATTTAGCAGATCTTAAAGAAAAAGCAGATCAACATAAAGATAATTTATCTTGTTTAATGGTTACTTATCCATCTACACACGGTGTGTATGAAGAGTCAATTACCGAGATCACAAAATTAATACACGATAATGGCGGCTTAGTTTATATGGACGGTGCTAATATGAATGCGCAGGTAGGATTAACCTCTCCTGGTAATATTGGAGCCGATGTTTGTCACTTAAACTTACACAAAACCTTTGCTATTCCTCATGGTGGCGGTGGCCCCGGAATGGGACCAATTGGTGTAGTTGAAAAATTAGTGCCTTTTTTACCATCTCACACTATTGTTAACACAAGTGGTGATAAAGGAATTACAGCCGTATCTGCAGCGCCATATGGTAGCGCATTAATTTTATTAATTTCTTATGGTTATATTAAAATGCTAGGTGGCGATGGTGTTAAAAAAGCCACTGAAATAGCAATTTTAAATGCTAACTACATGAAAGAATTATTGCAAGACAGCTATAAGATTTTATACACCGGTAAAAACGGACGTTGTGCCCATGAAATGATCTTAGATTGTAATGATTTTAAAATGGCAAGTGGAGTAGAGGTTGCAGATATC